>JAHWKJ010000652.1 GCA_019347905.1 Planctomycetota bacterium | reverse complement strand
GCAAGTCCGCGGCCGCAGGGCTCGAAGAGCCGATGGGCGCTCCGATCATCGTCGCCGATTCCGAAGTGGCAAACTGGCCTGTAGCACGGGCGCGAGACCGGAAGCGGAAGCGGCGTTCCACGGGTGCGGCAGGCGCCTCGCCGCAGAGCACGGCAGGAACCGCCGCCCGTGCGACACTCCCCCCGCGGAAGACGACGGCAGTCCGCCGACACCGCGGCCCGCGCGGGAACCGCCGCACGCAGGTGCTGGCGGCCGTGGCCGCGGTGGCGGCCGCGGGCCTCATCTGGGGCATCACGCTGCTGGTCCGGACAGACGACGGCACGATTCGCATCGAAGTCGACGATCCAAAAGCGCAGGTCTTCGTCGACGGCGAAAAGATCCGCATCGAAGGCGTGGGCGAAACGGTGCAGCTCACGCCGGGAAAGCATGCGCTGACGGTGAAGCGCGGCGACGTGACGGTGAAGACGGACGAGTTCACCGTCGTCGAGGGCGAAAACCCTGTCTTGCGGATCACGCTCCGCAAGGACAGCGATCTCCCGTCGGGGGACGAACCGCGGACGGTGTCGACCGCCCCCGACGCCCCGCCCGAAGCGGCTCATCCGACCACACCGGGGCCAAAGATCGTCGGCGATCCGCCTCCACAAGGCCGGGTCGAAGCCATTCGATGGCTGGCGCAGCGCGCCAAGTCGATGCATCTCGAGGGCGAGGCGGTCCGTCGGCTGACCGGCCGCAACGAAATGATCGTGATGCCGGGGCGCGCCCTCCCCGACGGCGACTGCCAGGTGACCGCTCTCTTCTTCGGTTCGGAGAAGCCAATTTCCGAGCGCGAGTTGCCGGTGCTGTCATTGTTTCCCGAGCTGAAGCAGGTGCATCTCGGCGGAATGGAACTCTCCGGAGCGGGTGTTTTCGAATCGCTGCAGAAGATGCGCAGCCTGTACTGGCTGGCGCTCGACGACGTGCAGCTTTCCGAAGCGGCGCTCGAAGCGCTGGCAGGCCTCACTCACCTTCCTCGGCTGGATCTGAATGGCGCCACCATCGACAGCGGCCGCTTGAAGTCGCTGACTCGCATGAGCAGCTTGCGCGAATTCAGTATCGGCCGGGCCAACCTGACCGGAACGGGTCTCGAATCCCTCTGCGAGATGTCCAGCCTGAGAGAACTGCGGTTGCCGGAATCGCGCGTCAGCGCCGCCTCCGTGGTCGAACTCGCCGGCTGCCGGAACATCAGCAGCCTTTCGCTCAACGGGACGAATCTGACGGATGACATGCTGCAGCCGATCGGGCGGATGTCTCAATTGACGTTGCTGAGGCTCGATGACACACGCATCTCCGACGCCGGGCTGGCGCACCTCACTGCGCTGGACGAACTGGTGATCCTCATCGCCGGACGCACACGCGTGACCGATGCCGGCCTGCGGTCCATTCAGGGCCTGGGGAAGCTGCACACGCTGGTGCTGGACGGCACCACGCTCACCGATTCCGGGCTGAAAACGCTCGTCCGCTCGAATCTTTCGTCGCTGAACCTGCAAGACACGCCGCTGTCCGATGCCGCCGTCGAGCACTTGAAGCACTTCACCCGACTGCGCTACCTCAATCTCACCGGAACCCGCGTGACCTCGAGCGGACTTGCGGAACTGAAGCAGGCGCTGCCCCAATGCCGCATCTACCCGGAGAACATCGACTCCGCACTCACCCGCCGCGAGCCGATGGCGGCCACCGCAGATCCCGCGTCGCGGGAAGGCCGACGTCGCGGGGCCTTACTGCGGCTGCTGCCGCTGGCGCAGAACACGCTCGTCTACATAAAAAACCCGCCGGACGGGAGATATACGAGGGCGGTCCAGATGACATCGGCCGAGAATCTGCCCCAGGAGCCGTTTCAACTGCGACACCTTCACTTCCGGACGGGCACGACGATCGGCGACGAGCACCTGGCGCTGTTGAGCGAGTTTCCCGAAGTGACAAATCTCGGGGTGCACAGCGGGGGGGCCAGCGACGCCGGAGTTGCATCGCTGTGGAAGCTGCCCGAGCTGCAGTCGGTCTATCTCTCGGGCATTCCCATCGGCGACGAGGCCCTGGACGGGCTATCGGAGGCGGACAAGCTGCAGTCGCTTTCGTTCAGCGGGGGCCGCATCACGGCGACCGGACTGCGGAAATTGAAAGACCTCCCTTCTCTGCTGCGACTGTCGTTCACCAGCGTTCCGCTCGACGACGCGGCGGTTCGCACGTTGTCCGAGCTCGACCAGATCGTCGAGCTGCGGCTGTACTCCGGCACGACGACCGACGCCCATCTGGAGATGCTCTCTGAGCTGAAACGTCTCGAAACATTCAACGTGGGCAACTGTCCGGTTTCGGACGCCGGACTGTCGGCGATCGCACGTCTGACGAATCTTCGCGTGCTGTTCCTCTCGGAACTGTCCATCAGCGACAGCGGCCTCGCCGCCCTGGCCGACCTGGACCACCTTGAAAACCTGGGGCTCAACCGCTGTCCGGAAGTTCGGGGCATCGGTCTGAAGCACTTTCCCGAACTGCGGTACCTGAACCTCTCGGGTTCCGGAATTACCGATGAAGGTTTGGCAGGCCTCGCCGGGCTGACCGAGCTGGAACATCTCACGCTGTCCCAGACGCGGATCACGGACGCCGGCCTGGTACACCTGAAGGGGCTGGAGCGACTGCGCAACCTCAGCCTCCATCAAACGCAGGTGACGGACGAAGGTGTGGCGGCTCTCGAAAAGGATCTCAGACGCTGTACGATCCGCAAATGATTCCCACGCGCCCGATCGCGGCGGTTCAGGCTCACTTCCACGGTTCCCGTCGTTCGCCGCGAGGCACCCGGCCATGATGTTGCGAGTGGTCATCACGTCCGGCCCTGCGGCCGATGCCGTTTTCGAGCTGAAACCGCAGACCGCCACGACGATCGGCCGCGGGGACGACTGCGACATTCGGCTGGAAGATCCGCGCACCTCGCGCATCCACTGCCGCATCGAAGTCGCCGGAGGGCGGGCGCTGCTCGAAGACGCCGGCAGCAGTTGGGGCACGTTCGTCAACGGCGAAAAGGTCGAACAGCGCCCGTTGCAGCCCGGCGACGTCATCCGGCTGGGCGAGACCGAGCTGCGTTTCGAGATCGTTTCGAACCCCGCCGCCGTCACCTGGGGCCCGTCCAGCGGCGATCCGCAGGCGAATGCGGACGCAGCGCCGAGTTCGCCTTCCGCTTCCTCTCTCCATGACCCGGCCGGCCTCGTCGGCCGCACGCTGCACCGCTATAGAATCGACGA
>JAHWKJ010000118.1 GCA_019347905.1 Planctomycetota bacterium | reverse complement strand
CAGGAGTCGTTCGTCAACGTCACGTCAACCTGTTCGAGCACGGCGGCCAGGGCCTTGAGGCTGGTGCGGCCGGCCAGATTGAGCATGCCCGTCCCCGGCACCAGGCTGCGGAGCATCTCCTCGATCCGCGCCGCCGCCTCGGCATCGGCCGCCCCGCCGACGATGACCGTCGAATAGCCGAACGTCCGCGCCGCCCGGGCGGCGATGGCCGCGAAACTCTCCACCGGCCAGCGCTTGGTCCGCCAGCGTGCACCGGGACTGACAGCCAGCAGCGGACGCGGCAGCGCCTCGAGATGCCTGCGGGCCTGGGCGGAAACGCCAGCGGGAATCGCCACGTGTGCTTCCCGGCGGCAATCCTCCATTCCCAAGGCCTCAGCCACCCGCCAGTAGCGAATGTGCGCCGGCACCAGCGGCCCTGTATCGGGCAAGAGCAGTTGGCACGCCCACCGCGAGCCTTCGCGGGCCGATTGAAGCCCCACGCGCACCGGCGCACCGGTGGCCGCCGTCATCACGCCCGTACGCAACAGCCCCTGAAGGTCGAACACGAGGTCGAAGCGCCGCCGGCGCAGCTCGCGCGCCAGACGCCACCAGCCGCCGACGCTCCCGTACCGCTCGAAACGCAGCACCTCGTCGAGCTGCGGATGGCCCTCCAGCAACCCGGCGAGTTCCGCATTGATGACCCACGACAGCGTCGCGGCCGGAAACCGCTCGCGCAGCACGGGCAACAACGGCAGCGCCTGCACCACGTCGCCCAGGGCGCTGGGCTTGATGACGCACACCCGCCGCGCATCCATCGCGCGGAGCGCATCGATGCTGAGGCGCCTGCGTTCTGCGGGCTTCGTCTTGTCCGATTTCCAAGGCATCGGTCGCGGCGTCGCACCCTGATCGACAACGGATGGCGCGGGCCGCCTTCGGCCCGAGGGGGCGGCATAATAGCCGCCCGTCTCGGACCGCAGAAGACGAGATCAGAACTCGCCGAGCACCTGCCCATCGTTGCGCGACCCCAGGTTTCGCCAAGTCTGCAGGTTGATATTCTCGCTCACCGAGCGGGCCGAACCGTCCATCAGCAGCACGTGGACGATTCCCACGTGGTAGCTGCGGGCCGTGACGACCGCATACGTCACCGCACCCGTGTTGTATTCGCGGCGGGAGGTGAAATCGATGTCGAAGGACTCGCCGCCGTTCGTGTACGGCACGAATGTATTGGGCCCGAACGTGGTAGTGAAGCCGGTCTGGTGCGCGTGGCCGTCGACCCACTCGGTGTGGCCGCTGTCCCGCTTGAAGTCGCCGCCATAAGCGGCCACGGCAGCGGGCGTTGCGGGAGGCGGGGCGCCCAGCGCTGCGGGATTGCCGCCCTCCCGGAAGTACGGGTTCCACGCTTTGACCTCCGCCGCGCCCAGCGTGTTGCTCATACCGTCTGTGAAGTGGGCGTCGCGGATCCTCGCGTTGGGGTGCGTCGCTCCATTCCCCGCCTGTCCAGTGTTGCGGTCGAAGATGAACCAGAAGCCGACATTGACGGCATAGTTGATCGGATAATGGAAAATCGCACCGTCCGGACGGCCGCGGTCGTTGATCTCGCTGGGACACAAAAAGGCGGGCACGCGGACCCGTGTAACGTTCCCCTGAAGCTCGTAATTCTGGCCCCAGTCGATCAGGTTTCGCAGGTTCGCCTGGTCGAGGAACGGCAGCAGCCGCGCCTGAGCCGACCAACTCTTCTGACTCACGCCGGGGGCATAGCAGCCTGTCGGCGGAAAACTCGAATACGCCTCCAGGTAATTGTGCATCGCCAGGCCCATCTGCTTGAGGTTGTTCTTGCACTGGGCGCGGCGAGCCGCTTCGCGGGCCTGCTGGACAGCGGGCAGCAGCAGCGCGATGAGGATCGCGATGATGGCGATCACTACGAGCAGCTCGATCAGTGTGAAACCGCGGCGTCGGAAGGGTCGCGTGTCGTCGAGGGGGTGGGATTGAATCTCAACGGGAGGCATGGTAAGGCGGGCTCCGGGTATCAAGTGGAGGGGCGGGCGAGTATTCGGCCATCTCCTGTGACTGCAACGTGCTGCAGCACCCGAGATACCGTTTATGTGGAGACTGAATCTCAATATCTTGGCAAAGGCTAACCATTGCTGCACCTGCTGACAAGGCTCCTGCGGCATCTTTTGCCAAAGACGGGCGAACAACATCGTGCCCGCCGTTGAGAGCCGCCTGGGGCGGGCCGACAAGAGAGAGACGTTGGGCCCTGGCCCTGAAGCCGCAACGCCACATCGGCGAGCCCATAGGCGCGGGTGCCGGCGCGTGCCGTTGCGCTCAGGCGTGCACCGATTGGCGGGTCGAAGCTCCCCGCTGGGCCGCCGCCCACCTGCGAGGGGTGACCTGCCTCCGACGCTACTTCTCGACGATCCAGATGTTGCGGAACTGCAGCGGATTCCCGTGGCCCTGCAGCTTGATGGGGCCGGGCGTACCTTCCGGGTCGTTCCGCGAGCCGCCGGTCTTGTCGGCCAGCTCGTGATCGTCGTGGATCGCGATGCCGTTCAGCTTCGCCGACAGGATCGCCGGCTTGGCCTTCTGGCCGTCCTTCACCACCGCATTGGTGAAGTCGACGTCGTACGTCTGCCACACCAGCGGCGGCAGACAGGCGTTGACCATGGGCGGCTGCTGGCTGTAGACGCCGCCGCACTCGTTGTGCTTGCCCTCCAGGCCGAACGAATCGAGGATCTGCACTTCGTACAGGTCGACTTGGTAGAAGCCGCTGTTGCCGCGGGCCTGTCCGCGGGCCGCCGGCTTAAACGGCAGCAGGAACTCGACGTGGATGGTGTAGTTGTTGAACTTTCGTTTGGTGAGGATGTCTTTGCCATCCGTGTTGAGGAGCTTCGTCTCGTCGTCGAGCCGGCCGCCGGTCCACTCGTCGGTGCTCGTGCCGTCAAACAGCACGATGGCACCTTCCGGCGGCTTCGCCCCCAGCGTGGGGCTTTTGCGGACGGTCTTCTTGAGGGCGTACACCTTGCCGTCCGACCCGGCGAGCTTCAGCGACTCGCCTTCAATCGCCGCTGAGTCGAATTCGTCCTGACCCCGGGGGGCGAACTTCTCGACCGCACAAAACTGTTTCGGATCCGCCGCGAGGTATTGGCGATCGCCTTCGGCGGGTCGGAACTGCGCGCTGCCTTCGCCGCCGAGTCTGCCATCGAGCAGCGCCTTCTTCTCGCCGTCCCAGCCGGCGCCGGGGAGTCCACCGGGATAGACGACCATCTGGAATGCGCCGTCGCCGAGAGCGATCACCTGGCAGCCGATTTTCGCCTCGTCGTCGCCGACGTACTCGCCCTGGACGCCGAAGTCCGGCGGCAGCTTGGGATCGTCGGGGCGGGTCCACAGGCCGTCTTCGGCCGAAGCGTTTTGCGTCACGAGGAGCGTCGCCAGAGTCAGGATCGCGGCTGTGAAGGCGCGCGTGCGGATCATCGTTGAATTCTCCCGAGTCGTGTGGATTTCAATCCACACGAGCAGCCGACGGCATGGAGCGTCCTGACGTGTGGATTGAAATCCACACTATGGGCTTTCGACACTGCAGATCAAGTCGAGCGGGCGGTATCAACCGGCTCGTTCCGTCCGGTGGTGTGCTTCCCTGGCAGACTGGGTCGTGCGGGGAGTCGGCCACTGGAACTGTTGAGAGCCTGAGAGATACCGCCCGATCCAACGCTGCGGTGCGTCAACTGGCGGCGGAGGGGCATTCACCGCCGGACTCGGCCAGCGACGTCTTTTTCTCCGTAATCACCGGACACTGCGGCGAGAGTTCCGCATTCAGCGCCGTGTAGTCGGTCCATTCGGCCGGCAGGTTGTCCTCGTGGAAAATCGCCTCCACGGGGCACTCGGGCACGCAGGCCTCGCAGTCGATGCATTCATCCGGGTGGATGTACAGCATCGACTCGCCCTCGTAGAAGCATTCCACGGGACAGACGACGACGCAATCGGTGTACTTGCAGTTGAAACAGGGTTCGGCGACGACGTGAGTCATGATGCTCCCTTTACATCCGGCAGTTCCCTGCCTTGAAATCGCGCGCGTCCGCTTGATGCGAAACCGCAGCGAATCCTAATGGTGCCCCCCGAGGGGTGTCAAGTTACCGAAAACGCTGTTTTCTCAGGCGTTTGCAGACCTCCGCCGCGACCGCTCCGGCCATTCGCCGAAGCCCGCCCACGGGGTCAGACCCCTTTGCGGACGCGCGATGCAGAACGTGGAGCGTCTCACGTCCGCAAAGGGGTCTGACCCCTTTCGGCCGTCGTACAGAGCCGGGTCACTGGATCAGACGGTTCGTCTCGAAGCCCGGCAGCACCGTGCGAACGAGGTCGTAAACGCCCAGCGTCGTGGCGTTGATGAACAGTTCCCCCGCCTCGAAGCCGGCGCTGGTGCCGAACAGGCGGTTCTGACTCTCCACCAGCCGGAACACCCGCTCCTTGTGCGGCGGAAACTGTGTGCGGTAAGCGCGGATCGCCGCCAGCTTCGTCTCCAGCGTGGCGGAGATGTCGACGACAAAGCGGCCGCCGCCTTCCGGCACCGACAGCGACTGGAACCCCAGCGGATACCAAACCTGCTTGGAGATCGTGTGGACCGGCAGGCCGTCGAAGAACTCGTCCCACTTTGTCAGCCGTGCATAAAACACCGCGGCGTCGGTGATCTGCATCGCCTGCCAATGATCGGGCGAAGCCAGCGGCGTCTTCTGCGCAATGCCCAACACGATGCTGGGCCGGTAACGGCGAAACACGCGAGCCAGCGCCACGCGCGACTCAAAAGAATCGAACAGCCGCCGGTTGGGCAAATCGAGCGTCTCGCGGACGTGCACGCCGAGAATCTCGGCCGCCCGCGCCGCTTCCTGCAGCCGCACTTCGGGTCCGGGACTTTCTGGCGTGGGTTCGCCATCCGTCAAATCGACGATGCCCACGCGGTAGCCCTGCTGCACGAGCCGCGCCAGCGTGCCGCCGCACGCAATCTCGACATCATCGGGATGCGCGCCGACGGCGATCACGTCGAGCGATTCCGGAAGCTGCATCGCGTCACCCCGTCACCCCGTCACCTTGTCACCTTGTCACGCGCGATCGCTCCTTCCGGCTGTTCCTCCAGCAGGAATTTCCGCAGCGCCTTCGCCAGCCGATGCGGGCACGTCAGGTGCGGCTGGTGGCCGGCGGAATGCAGACATTCGGTCCGGCTGCGAGGCAGTCCCGCGGCCAGTTCTTCGGCCGCGGCGGCCGCGATCGGTCCTTCGCCTTCCGTGCGGCAGATCAGCACCGGCTGCCCGATCTCGCGGAGCCTTGGGCGCAGGTCCGTCCGTGCAAGCAGCGACGCGCAGGCGGCCAGCGCTGCGATCCGCGTCCGGCCGCTCTCGTCCAGGTAGAAGGACCAGCGCTCGTGGTCGAAAGGCGGAAACCACGGCCGGTGGCTCTGCCGCTCGATCGCGGCGCGGAACGGTAGCCGCTTCAGGCGACCCGGCAGGATGCGTCCCATGCGCGCCAGCAGCCGCTCCGTCCGCGACAGCCGGTTCTTTGCATGGGCATTGTGCAGCACCGCCGCGCGGGCGCGTTGCGGAACATCGAGCAGGAGCCGCAGCGCGACCGTCCCGCCGAAACCCGACGCATACACGGAGAACGTCTCGTCCGCGTGATGATCCGCCGCGGCCGTCACGTCGGCAGCGAACCCGGCCAGCGAAGCATTCCGGAGGCGGCGTTGCGGCTCGACCTCCCACACGACGACCCGGAATTCCTCTCGCAGCAGCCACGCCAGCAGCGAAAACTGCACAGGGCTCGCCGTGGCGCCACCCAGCACGTACAGTGGTCGTCCCGTGCCCCACGTACGGCCCTGGAGCACGCCGTAAGTGCCCTGCACGCTCCACCGCCGGGCCTCCGCCTCGAACCGGCCGACAACCTCCCGCGCCGTCAGTGGGCTGGGGCACGGCTCGACGGCGTCGCCACCGGGAGTTGCTCCCGGCATTCGGAGTTGCCCAGTCTCGGTGGCCGCGTGCATGGGTTCATCGTAGCCCTCGCTCTGGAGCGTTCAAAGCCTGCAACCGGAAAGACCGCGACCATCGAACCGCGCGGCACGCGGCTCGGGCGAATTGCAGCCGCGGCGCGCTCCCGAAGCGCATCCGCGGCCGGGCTGACCTAGTTTTGGGAGACCGCGTCTTCTCACCGACAGCCGCTCCCGAGGTCTCGAGTCCCATGCCGAATGCTACGCAGGACAAGCGCAAGCAGGTCTACGTCAGCCGCGTCATTCAGGGCCGCCTGGTGCGGCGGTTCATGGTCATGTGGTGCGCGTACCACGTCGTCTTGTGGCACGCGATGTTCCTGTACCGGTACCTGCAGTACCGCGGCGAGCTCCTGGCCGGCGGTTCGCCGCAGACGTTCGTAGATCTGTACGCCGACTTCGTGATGCGGCACTATTCGGTGATCATCTGCGCGATCGCCGTGCTGCCGTTTGTGTTGTGGGACATCATTCGCACAATGCACCGCGTGGCCGGGCCTCTGGTTCGCTTCCAGCATGCGCTGAAGGGGCTGGCCCGGGGGGAGAAGATTCCGCCCGTCACGCTCCGCAAGCATGACATGCTGATCGAGTTCCAGCAGTCGTTCAACGAGTACCTCGAAGCGACCGGTCAGCTCGCCGGAGCGGCCGGCACGCCAACAACCGCTCCCATCACGGCGGGCGCAGATCCCGCGCAGGATGCCGACAGCGACGACACTCAGGGCCGCTCGCTCCTCGCGGAGCTCCGCGAAGTCCGGGCCTCGGTCGGCGGCTTCGGGACCGCGGACGAAGTAGAAGAGAGTTCGCCGGCGCCCATTGGCCGCTGACGACTTCAATCGTGAAGTGAGCCGCCGGATTCCGGAGCCCACCCCGAAGGGGTGAAACTCGAAAGCCCAGGGCACCGCCCTGGGGATGCGGGACAACAAGAGAGTTTGAAGCCCTGAAAGGGCGGAACCCGCGGGCGCGCTGCACGCACTCCGCGGTTTCGCCCTTTCAGGGCTTTGCGATTGCTCTCTGCCCCGTCTTCCCAGGGCGTGGCCCTGGGCTGTCGAGTTGTGCCCCTTCGGGGCGAGAGCGCGCGCGGAACGCACGCTATGTGAAGAACACGCGCTCGGCCGTCTTTCGCAACAGCCACGTGCGGTCGTCTTCGGATAGGAACTCGAGCCGCTCCTTCACGAGGTCGATCGACGCCTTGTAGGTGTGCTCACCCACGATCTGGAACGGGCAGTCGCTGGCCCACATCAGCCGCTTCGGGCCGTAGGCGTCATAGACGGACTTGATGAGCGGCGCGAGGTCCGTGTAGGGCGGCGCGGCCTTGCCCAGCGCATAGAACGCGGACACCTTGACCGACACGGTCTCGTGCCGTGCCAGACCGCAGAGCGCTTTCACTTCGGCCGGGTCGATCTTCCCGCCCACGCCGATGCGGCTCAAATGATCGATGACCACCGGCGTCTCCGGAAAGCTGCGGCACATGCGGTCGAGCGCCGCGAGTTCCAGCGGGTCGATCAGGCAGCACATTGCGAGCTGCTCCTCGGCCCCCGTTTTCCACATGCGGTGCATGCTCTCGGTGCCGAGCCAGTCGGACGGCATCTGGTTCTTTGCATAGATGCGAAAGCCGCGGACGCCGACGCCCTTGAGCTGGCGCATCTCCAGGTCGGGCCGCGGCCCGTCCTGGTCGATGACCGCCACGCCCACGAAGCGGCCGGGGGCGCGGCGGATGGCATCCAGCATGTAGCTGTTGTCGTAACCGTAGAACGACATCTGGATCAGCACGACGCGCTCGACGCCGACGGGCAGCGCGTGGTGCATCAGCTCTTCATCGGTGAAACTCTCGGGCGCCATCTGCTGCCGCCGCCAGCCGGGCGCCAGCGGATATCGCTCCGTGTCGGGAATCCAGATGTGCGAATGGGCGTCGATGTACATGATGTCTAAGGTCGAAGGGGTCGAAGGTCGAAAGGGCCGCAGGCTGGTTGCGATCAGCCAATGTTCTGCCGCGCCCTGGCGGCGTCCCGGTAGAAGTACCGCCGCACCAGGTCTTGCGGCGGCGGGGCGGTCAGCTTCGTGACTACGTACGTCGTCGCAAATGAGACGAACAGCCCGACGACGATGGGGTCGAAGTTCAGGATCTGGTACGGCTCGAAGAAGCTGCCGTTGACGAAGCTGCCGGTGAAATACAGCGACAGGTGCGCGCCGAAACCCGCCAACATGCCGCTCACGCAGCCGGGCACGTTCGCCCGCGGCCAGTACAGCGCAAAGATCATCGGCCCCAGAAAGCACGCCGCCAGGCCGCTGCCGGTGTACACGATGATGTCCTGCAGAAACTGCGGCGGATTCACGGCCCCAACCAGCGCCACGATGCCGACGAGCAGCGTCGCGAGGTAGCTCAGCCGCTTGATCGTCCGCTCCGACGCCTCGGGATTGAGGTTCCGCTGGTACACGTCGCGGACCAGGGCCGATGACATCATGAGCAGAAAACTGTCGACGGTGGACATCACCGCGGCGAACGGGGCGGCGATCAGCAGCCCCGCCAGCCAGCCTTGCCCGACATTCGACGTCAGCGTGACGGCCATCTGCGGCATGATGCGGTCGGATTCGAGATCCATCCCCGGCAGAAGCAGCCGAGCGCAACAGAAGATGATGACCAGCGGAAAATAGATGAGGGAGTAGTAGATGGCGACGGTGAAGATCGCCCGCCGGAGCGTGGGCGTGTTCTTGAAGGCCATCAGCCGCACCATGCTGCTGGGCTGGCCCGAGCCGGAGATGGCCCACATGAAGAAGAATGAGATGGCCAGGCTCAGCGGGAGGAAGCCGTCAGAGAGGTCGAGGTCCGACGAACGCGGAGACGGTTCCTGCACGCGCTCTGTCGCTCCACGGTCGGCGTCGTCTGGCCGCGGTGCGGTCGCCGGCAGCCGGGAAGGCAGAGGACCGGGGCCGGTGACGTACATGCCCGGCCGGCCGGCGCCATAGGCGTACTCCTGCGTCCACGTCACGGTCGGCACGGCGACGTTCAACTCGTCCGCATTCAAGAGCGCAGAAACGCCCCCTGTCTCCCCCGGGCGGTCGATGAGCTGCTGAATCCGGTCGAGTTCTTCGTGCAGCCGTTCCCGCTCGCCCTGTAAACGGCCGCGATCGACCGGTTCCTGCCCGCCCGCGTTCCCTTTCAGACGCTGGTCGGTCCATGCGATCTGACGCCGCTTCACCTGTGCCACATGCACCATCGTCTGCCGCACTTCGCGGGCTTCTTGCAGACGGGCGAACTGGCGCTCGATCTCGCTGGCGGTGGTCAGCTCCACCACCTTCACATCTTCGATGATCGTCCGGCCCGCGGGGATCGCCAGCGCCCGGTTCACGCGGAACAGCCGCCGCGTCCCTTGCGGATCCTCCAGCGCGAACCACGGCGAGGGCAGCGAATATCCTTCCGCCAGCGGCACCGCCAGCTCGAACCGCGCCAGCCCCAGCCGCGGCGGCGTCATCTGCTTCATCTCCGCGGTCGATTTCTCCAGGCCGCCGACTTGCGACAGGGCCAGCGGCAGCATAATGATCACGCCGACAACCATCACCACGCCCTGCATCACGTCGGTCCAGACCACCGCGTGGAACCCGCCCCAGGTGGTGTAAATGATCACTGCCACGGCGAACGCGAGCAGACACACCAGGTAAGCGGAGTTCACCTCGTTGAGGATTCCCGCGTCCTGCTTGAGGTCCGCGACGAAGCCGACGGCCCCGCGAAACGCCGGCACGTCCTGCAACAGCGTGTTGAGAATCTCGCTGCCCGCCTTGAACTGCGCCACGAGATTAAACGCCATGAAGAACAGGATCAGGGACACGGCCAGCAGGCCGAAGCCGGGGCTGCGGAACCGGTCGCGCAAGACGTCCGGCACCGTGATCGCACCGGAAATCCGCGCCACATGATTGATCCGCTTTCCCAACAGGCCCATCGCGCAGATCGGCACCACGATGTAGCTGCCAATCCACAAGCCCAGGATCCAGCCGTGCGTGTAGATCTTCGACGGAAACCCGGTGAAGCTGCCGCCCGAAGCGCTCGTGGCGGCGAAGGTCAGCGCGAAGGCCCACACGCCCAGGCTGCGGCTGCCGAGGAAGTACTCGCTGAGAAAGCTCTTTTTTTGCAGAAGACGGTTCGAAAGCGCCGCCAGCCCGAACACGGCCAGCGTGTACACGAGAAACGTGACGAGCGCGGCATTGGAGGCGCTGACGGCTGCCAGCGGCAAGGTATCGGCAGCGGGCATCATCGCGCCTCCTCCCGGGCGGCCGCGCCCACATCATCGTGGTCGGATTCCTCTTCCGGCGCGGCGCCGAGGTCGTCGTCCTGCATGTACCAGAAGCAGAACCAGACGGTGAACAGGTCCGCCGCCAGCCACGGAACCGCGATGCCCCAGAACAGCCACGCCGGGATCCCCCACACCGTCGCGACCGACTCCGGCTCGACGTTGCCGACGTAGCCGTTCACATAGCAGTAGGGCACCGCCCACACGAGGCCCGCGAGCCACACCACGAAGATGACGATCGCCTCGCGCCGCGAATGCAGAAAGACGGGGTCGTACTCCGCACGCTGTCCCCCGCTCACAGGGGCGTCCGGCGGGGGTGTCGCAGCCGAAGAAGCCATGCGCTGTCCCGGTCGAAGTGCACGTGCAAGAGGATGGATTCTAACGGCCGCCGCTGCGCGATGCAAAACGCCCCAGGCGAGCGGGGGGCGTCAGCCCCCCGATTCATCCGGCCGCCAGTGCCATTCGCCGATCCTCACAAGCCTCCGCCTCGGTTCAGAATGCTCGCGAAGACGGTGTGGCTCCGTTTGTTGCACGAATCGGGAGCCTGACGCCTCCCGCTCGCCTGGTGCGAGTGCGCTCAGCGCAGACGCTCGCCGAGGACGTTCGCGACGTCCTCCGCCGCGATCCGCTTCTGCTCCAGCGTGTCGCGGTCGCGCAAGGTCACCGTGCCGTCGGTGAGTGTGTCGCCGTCCACGGTGATGCACCACGGCGTACCGATTTCGTCCTGCCGGCGATAGCGGCGGCCGATCGCGCCCTGCTGGTCGTAGTAGCAGACGATGCCGGCGGCCTTCAGCGCGCGGTAGATCTCGGCCGCCTTCTCCGGCATGCCTTCCTTCTTGATCAGCGGGAAGACCGCCGCCTTGATCGGCGCGAGCCGTGGATGGAAGCGCATCACGGTCCGCGACTGCAGCTTGCCCTTCTCGTCGGGCTGCTCGTCTTCATGGTACGCCTCGCAGAGAAAGGCGAGCGTCGTGCGATCGGCCCCGGCGGCCGGCTCGATCACGTGCGGCACGAAACGATACGGCGCGCCGGGGTTCGGCTCGCCCTTCCGTCCCTCGGCGTATTCCTTGAAGCTCTTGACGCCCAGCCGCTCCTTGTCGCGTTCAAAGGCGTCGGCGTCGAAGTAAGCCAGGTCGGCGCCGCTGCCGCGGTACTTGGGCTGACCGTCGGGACCCTTCTCGACCACAAGGCAGCCGTTCTCGTCCTTGACGAGCTTGCCTTCCATATGGCTGCGGAGGTCAAAATCGCCGCGATGGGCGATACCTTCGAGCTCGCCGTATTCGCCCTGTTCGAGGAAAGGAAAGGCGTACTCCACGTCGGCGGTGCCCACGGAGTAATGCGAGAGCTCATCGGGCGTGTGCTCGCGCAGCCGCAGGTTCTCGCCCGTGATGCCCAGCGCCGCGTACCAGGCCATGCGGCGGTTCCGCCAGTATTCGTACCAGGCCCGCGAGTCGTGCGGCGGACAGAAAAACTCCATCTCCATCTGCTCGAACTCCCGCGAGCGGAACGTAAAGTTGCGGGGGGTAATCTCGTTGCGGAAGCTCTTGCCGACCTGCGCGATTCCGAACGGCAGCTTGAGCCGCGTCGAATCGAGCACGTTCTTGAAGTTGACGAACATGCCCTGGGCGGTTTCGGGACGGAGGAAGACGTGGCTGGCTTCGTCCTTCACGGCGCCGGTGTGCGATTCGAGCATCAGGTTGAATTCGCGCGGTTCGGTCAGAGCGCCTCTGCAGTGCACCTTCGGGCAAACTGGCGCAAGACTTTCTGGAATAGTGTCGAAGCCCGCGTCACGCAACTCGCGGAGGTATTCGGTCATACTTCGATGTCGATAGTCGAAGGCTCCCTCCACTCCGTGCGGTGCCTGCTGATTGAATCGAGCAGCGTTCTCTTGCATCCGCCTCCTTTCATCGCCGAATTTTCCCTTTGTCCATGCGCAGTCTTCGGTGCCCTCAAGGGATGTGAATGCCGCCAGAGGCATGCCGGATTCACTGTATCCGACGTGCACGGTCAGATGATCCGAACGAAAGCGGCCGTGGCATTTGTGGCAGTCCACCTTCATGTCGTTAAAGAGGTCGAAGTGCCCGCTCGCCTTCCACACCTGCGGGTGCATGATGATCGAAGTCTCCAGCCCGACCATCTGAAATTCTTCGGGCGCACCGGGCGGCACGGCGAGGTCGTCGTGCAGCGTGATCATGTCGCGCCACCAGGCCTCGCGGACGTTGCGCTTCAGTTCCACGCCCAGGGGGCCATAGTCCCAGAAGCCCTGCAGCCCGCCGTAGATCTCAGACGACTGAAAGATGAAGCCCCGCCGCTTGCACAGCGAGACGATCTTCTCCATCCGATTGTCCATGAAGCACTCCGGGGCGCGGGCGGCATTGCCGAATTCGCGGACGGTCGTGGTGATAATAGAAGGCCCGCCAGAAGCGAACAACTGCGGACCGCGTGTGACGGACGGGGTCAGACCCCTTTGCGGACGAGCGATGCAGAAGTGGTACACGCATGAGCCGCAAACGGGTCTGACCCCTTGGCGCTCGTCGCTGCCGCGCGGGTTCTGCATGCGTGCCGTTGTGAAAGCCGCCGCTCCGGCCAATAATCGTTACCGCCGAAACCGCCGTCGTTTCACCCCTGATCTACCGCTGTGGAGGCTCGTCCATGCCAGCGCACATCGACCGCCGCCGATTGCCGGGCTTCTTGTCCGCGACCATCCTGGTGACCCTCTTGCTCGCACCGCCCGCGGTGGCCGCCGAGCTGCGGGCCGGGGCGGCGAAGGCCGACATCACGCCGCGCAAATGGCCGATGCCGATGGTCGGCACGTTCAATGAGCGGCTGGCCGAGAAAGCGTGGGACCCGCTCTATGCCCGGGCGCTG
>JAHWKJ010000651.1 GCA_019347905.1 Planctomycetota bacterium | reverse complement strand
AGATGACCATCGGCGACTTGCTGCTCGAAAACCGCATCATCTTTCTCGACGGCGTGATTCACGACGCCGCCGCCAACCTGGTGGTGATGAAGCTCCTGTTCCTGCAATCGGAGAACCGCCACCAGGACATTCACATGTACGTGAATTCGCCCGGCGGCAGCGTCACGGCCACCATGGCCATCTACGACACCATGCAGTTCCTGGAGTGCGACATCGCCACCTACTGCGTCGGGCTGGCGGCCAGCGGGGCGGCGATCCTCATCGCGGGCGGCACCAAGGGCAAACGCTATTGTCTCGCCCACTCGAAAATGATGATCCATCAGCCGTACGGCCAGGTGGGGGGGCAGGTCTCCGATATCGAGATCCAGGCCAAAGATATTCTGCGGACGCGCGAGGTGCTCAACGAGATCCTGGCCAAGCACACGGGCCAGCCGCTGGAGCGCGTCTCGAAGGACACCGACCGCGACCGCTTTCTGACGGCCGCCGAGGCCATGGAGTACGGCCTGGTCGACGAGGTGCTGGCCCGCTCCGAGAAGAAGACCGAGGCTCCGCCGGAGGAGAACAAGTCATGACGGTGCTCGTTCCCTACGTGATCGAGAAGAGCGGCCGCGAAGAGCGGGCGATGGACATCTACAGTCGCCTGCTGAAGGACCGCATCGTGATCCTCGGCAGCCAGGTCAACGACGCCGTCTCCAACAGCATCGTCGCCCAGCTTTTGTACCTGCAGTTCGAGGACGCGAAGGCCGACATCCACTTCTACATCAACTCGCCCGGCGGCTCGATCACCGCGGGGATGGCCATCTACGACACGATGCAGTACATCAGTTGCGACGTGGCGACATACTGCATCGGCCAGGCGGCCAGCATGGGGGCGGTGCTGCTGACGGCCGGGGCCAAGGGCAAGCGCAACGCCCTCCCTAATAGTCGAATCATGATCCATCAGCCGCTGGCCGGCATGGAAGGCACCGCGACGGAGCTCGACATTCACGCCCGCGAGGTGCTCCGCATCAAGAAGCGGATGAACGAGATTCTCATCAAACACACGGGCCACTCGCTGGAAAAGATCGAGCAGGACACCGACCGCGACTACTTCCTGTTGGCCGAGGAAGCCCGCGACTACGGCCTGATCGACCAGGTGCTCGAGCACCTCAAGATGCCGACGGCGACGTGAGGCGGAACGCCGTCCACGCTGGTGCTCAGCCCCGGCAGGGGCGTTAGACCATAGCCCACGGCGCGAGCCGTGGGGAAACGTTGTGCGGGGTATGCGTCAGCCCCGGCAGGGGCGGCAGAGTTCTGTGGTGGTGCGACGACTTCTTTCGCCCCTGCCGGGGCTTGTCGGCACTTCAACGCACGCTGACCCCATGGCTCTCGCCATGGGCTACGCTCCCTCGCCCCTGCCGGGGCTGAAAACAGATGAGATGGCGAGCAGCACGTCGACCTGTGCGGGGCTGACATCGGCTGCCGGGCGGATTTTGCTCGTCTGGATGGCCGCGGCGACGCTCGCGGCCGGATGTGATTCCGCGGGAGCACCGGAACTGGCCGTTCGCGAGGTGACTCACCACGCGATGCCGCCGGCCGGGCGGATGATTCCGGCGCCGCGCAGCATTGCGACCGCCGCGGGCGACGTGTGGTACGTGCTCGACAACGCCGGCCGCGTGCTCGTGTTTGAGGAAGGCCGGTTCGTGCGGCACTGGGAGATGCCGGAGTCGACCGACGGCAACCCGGAAGGCGTGCTGGTCCTCGCCGACGGCCGCATCGCCGTCGCCGACACGCACTATCACCGCGTCGTGCTGTTCGATACGGAGGGGCAAGTGGTCTCGATGTTCGGCAGCTACGGCCGCGAGCCGGGCCAGTTCAACTATCCCGTCTCGATCGCGCAGGATGACGAGGGGCACCTGTACGTGGCCGAATATGGAGCGAACGACCGCGTGCAGAAGTTTACGGTCGAGGGCGAATTCCTGCTGGAGTTCGGCGGCTTCGGCACCGCGGCCGGCGAGTTTCAGCGGGCGGGCGGCATCGCGTGGCACGACGGCCGCGTTTACATCGCCGACGCGGCGAACAACCGCATCCAGATCTTCAGCGACGACGGCCGCTTCGAGCGGATCCTGTATGCGGCCGACCGCGAGCCGCCGCTCGAATACCCCTACGATCTCGCCGTGCATCCCGGGGGAGACGTGTTTGTCGTGGAGTATGGCGGCGGCCGCGTGAGCCGCCTCTCGCCGGCCGGCGAGAGGCTCGGCCGTTACGGCGGACAGGGCCGGGGCGAGCGCCAGTTGCTCAAGCCGTGGGGCCTGGCCCTCACGTCCGACGGCCGCCGCGTCCTCGTCGCCGACACCGACAACCGCCGCGTGGTCGAACTCCGGCTGGAGTGAGCCAACCGGGGCGCGCGACACACTTGGCGATTTCAGGAGGCTCACCACTGCGCTTGCCGCAGTGTGCGGCTACTCCGCGACAGGGGCTTTGACAGTGTTGGGCTCTCCGGATAGCCTCGCTGAAGACGACCTTTGGACCTCGCGACAACCGTTCCTGCGATTCACCACCGCGAATCGCGCTGCTGTGCGCTGTGACTGCCCGATGCCTGACGCCCTGCCAACCGCGCCGCCGATCGATCTCCGCTCGCGGTCGGTTGCCTGCGCGATCGTGCTTGTGGCGGCGGCTGTCTGCCTGTGGCCGGCCGTCTTTCGGTCGAAGCAGGAGCAGATGCTCCAGCAGGCGGCCGACGCGCTGCTCGACCGGCGCTTTGACGAAGCGGAAGAACTGGCGGGACTGGTCCTGGCGACCGATTCCGAGTCGGCGCAGGCGCTCTTGATCGCGGGCGAAGCGGCCACAGGGGCACACCGCCCGCAAGCCGCTCTCGGCTACTTCACGCGCGTTCCCGACGACGGCGGCATGAGCAGCGTGCTGGGGCTGGCGGGACAGGCCGAACGGCTGATCCGACTGGGCCGGGCTGCGGAGGCGGAGCGGGTTCTCCGCCGGTTGCTCGAGCTGGCTCCGGACCGGCTCGCCGCCCACGACCAGCTCGTGTACCTGCTCGAGACGCAGGCTCGCGGCTGGGAGGCGTTGCCGTCGCTGGCGCGCCTCATCCAGAATGGGCAATTCTCGGGCGATCATCTGCTGATGACCGGCTCCACCGAATGGATGTACTTGAGAGATTCACGGTTCGTCGACGAATGTCGCAAGGCCGTGCCGGCCGATGCGCTGCCGCTCATGGTCGCCGCCCGCCAGGCGCTCCGCGAAAACCGCTACGCGGAGGCGGTGACGCAGCTCGAGC
>JAHWKJ010000650.1 GCA_019347905.1 Planctomycetota bacterium | reverse complement strand
AACCCTTAACCCTCAACCCTCCCTCGACCGCCTGTTCCGCAATCTGGGCAACGGCCGCTTCGAGGATGTGACGCTCGCGGCCACCATTATCGAAGACCGCTTCAGCCAAGGCGCCACCGTCGGGGATTTCGACAGCGACGGCTTTCCCGATCTCTACGTCGCCAACATCGGCGGCAACCGCCTGTTCCGCAACAACGGCGACGGCACATTCAGCGACGTCACCGAGCGAACCGCCACCGCCGGCGACCGCTGGACCACGAGCTGCCTGATGGCCGATCTCAATGGCGACGCCCTGCCGGAGATCTACGCCGTCAATTACCTCTCCGGCGAAGACGTGTTCACGCGCGTCTGCAACGACCGCGGGGGCAGCGGCATCTGTATGCCGCAGCACTTCCCCGCGGCCCAGGACCAGCTTTACCTCAATCTGGGCGACGGCCGCTTTGAAGACATCACGGAGCGTGCGGGCATCGCCGTGCCGGACGGGAAGGGCCTGGGCATCGTGGCCGCCGACTTCTTGGGCCGCGGCCGTCTCGATCTCTTCATCGCCAACGACGCGGTACCGAACTTCTTCTTCGAGAACCAGACGTCTGGCCCTCGACCCTCGACCCTAGACTCTCGACCCTCTTCTGGCCCTCAACTCTCAACCCTCAACCCTCGACCCTCAACCCCGCTGTTCTCCGAACAGGCCCTGCTCAAAGGCGTCGCCCTCAACCGCGGCGGCCAGGCCGAAGCCTGCATGGGCGTGGCCGCCGGCGATGCCGATGGCGACGGCCGCATCGACTTGTTCGTCACCAACTTTCATCTGGAATCAAACACGCTGTACCTGCAGCGCGAGGGCGGCTGGTTCGATGACGCGACGCGCGACGCGGGCTTGCGCCAGCCGAGCCTCTCGCTACTTGGTTTCGGGACGCAGTTCCTCGATGCCGATCTGGACGGCCGGCTCGACCTGATCGTGACCAACGGCCACATCGACGACTTCACCTCTGACGGCACGGCGTATCGCATGCCGCCGCAGTTCTTCCGCGGACTGGGCGGCGGGCGCTTCCAGGAATTGCCGGCCGACTCGCTCGGGCCGTATTTCGCAGAGCGCTACCTCGGCCGCGGCTTGGCGCGGCTCGACTGGAACCGCGACGGCCGCGAGGACGTCGTCGTGTCGCACCTCGACGCGCCCGCGGCCCTGCTGACCAACGAGACGCAGCCCGCCGGACATTTCCTCGTCATTCGGCTGGTGGGGGTGGAATCGAATCGCGACGCCATCGGCGCCACGGTGACGGTGAGGACCGCGGATGCCGTGGAGACGGGACAGTTGACCGCGGGTGACGGTTATCTGGCGAGCAACCAGCGTCAGCTCGTCTTTGGCCTGAGGACGGCGCAGCGCGTGGAGGAGATGCTGGTTCGCTGGCCATCAGGCCGCGAAGAGCGATTTGTCGATCTCGCCGTCGATGCCGAATTGATCGCCGTTGAAGGAGCGCCTGCCCCAAGGATTCTGCGCAGGCTGCAGTCGGAGTGAATTCGCGTCGAGACCGCCCAGCGGCCTCGGCTGACTTCTGCTTGGCTGCCTTCGCTGCTTGACGGCGATTGCCTTTCTGTGTCAAATGGGTATGCACGACGGTCGGTCCAATCCGGCCGTTGCACTTCACCCCAGCCGACCTAAAGGCGATTCGTTCGCCGTTTCATTTCTTCCGTACTTTTCGAGGGAGGGGTTTCCATGAGGCGTCACAATCGTCAGAGACGCGCTTTCACGCTGATCGAGCTGCTGGTGGTGATCGCGATCATCGCGATCCTGATCGCACTCCTGCTGCCGGCCGTGCAGCAGGCCCGGGAAGCGGCGCGCCGCTCGACCTGCAAGAACAACATGAAGCAGCTCGGGCTGGCCCTGCACAATTACCACGAGACGTACGGCTCCTTCCCGATCGGGGCCGCCTATCGGCACCGCCAGCACTGCTGCGGGCCGAATTGGCGAGTGGCCATCCTGCCGCAACTGGACCAGTCGACGATCTTCAGCAGGATCAACTGGAGCGCGAACCCGAATTTCGCGGCGAACACCAACTACCGTTTGAGCGGTGGCGCCGAAGTGTTCAGCGGCCTGGTGGTCCCGGTTTACGAATGCCCCTCGAGTCCCATCGACCCCAATAATCCGGGCGTCAGAAACAACAACCAGCGCGGCCAGACGCACGACTATGTCGGCATCAGTGGCGCTGCTCCGGATCCAGGCGGACGGGGAGGCTCTGTCTGCCGGGCCTCGGATTACGGCGGCATTGCCTGCAAGAATGGCCTGCTTGTCCCGCAGATCAATGCGAGGCTGCGCGACTGCACCGATGGTCCGTCTCACACCATGCTCGTCGCCGAGCAGTCAGGGCTGATCAATAACCAGGACAAGCGCGCCAACTACTACGGAGGCTGGTCCGGATTGTCCGGGTGGGGGCGTGGCGCACCGCCGCGCCGGCTGCATTGGGGCAGCGGCACGACCGCCATCCGTTATCAGATCAATGCCAGGACGTGGGCTGCCGGCAGCGACAACACCTGGGACTTCAACACGGTCATCAACTCTTTCCATGTCGGCGGGGTGCATGTGCTGATGGGGGATGGCAGCGCCCATTTCCTCAGTGAGAACATCAACTTCGACACGCTTCGAAGACTCGCTGCACGCGATGACGGTCAGGTCGTCGGCGAGTGGTAAGGCCTGTTCCGCGGAGGCGTTTCGGCGGCTGCGTGCCAGGCCCCGCAGCCGCCACTCCATTCCAAGCCTGAGGCTCATCAGATGACTGCGGATCCGCGTGCTCGCCTGTGGCTGATCGTCTCGTCGTGTCTGCTTGCGGCGGGTGCCGGATGCAGTGGTGAAGAGTCGCTGCCGACGGCGGAGGTGGAAGGCACGGTCACCTATAACCAGCAGCCGGTTGACGGCACCGTGACTTTCATCTCCTCGACCCGCGGTGCTGTGTTCTCGACGCCGGTGACCTCTGGGAAATTCAAATTTGAAAAGCCGGTTGAAGTCGACACCTACACGGTGGTCGTGACTCCGGCAGCTAACGAGACTCCTCCTACGGGGCCGGAGGATTTGCAACAGCAGCCGTCGCCTTTGCCGGAAGCCTACGCGAACGAGGCCCTGACCGACCTGAAAGCCGAAGTTAAAGCCGATACGACCAACACCTTTGAATTCGTCTTGCAGCCGGGAGGTCCGCCGGGCTCCGAGTCGCAGATGATGACACCTCCCTGAACTGGCGTTGGTGTTCATGCTTCGCCGTTTCATTTCTTCGTACCTTTCGAGGGAGGGCTTTCC
>JAHWKJ010000117.1:6658-13245 GCA_019347905.1 Planctomycetota bacterium | reverse complement strand
GAGCCGCTTCATCTCGGCCAGCTCCTCGGCCGAGGGCGGGCGGTCCGCTTCGCCCATCACGTCCCTCCGCAGCGAACCCTGCGGCAACAGGTGCGCGACGTTCACGCCGGTGCCGGCAGCGTCGATCTTCGCGTAGTACGCGGCCACATCCACGGGACCGGCGCCGCAGTTGCCGGTGACGATGGTGGTGCAGCCCTGCGTCAGGTAATTCACCCCCGCGCGCGTGCCCGGCTCGATCATCTGCCGGTCGCTGTGGTTGTGCAGATCGATGAACCCCGGCGCGACAACGAGCCCCCGGCAGTCGATCCGCTCCAGCACGCTGCCCACGGCGAATTCGCCGACCGCGACAATCATTTCGCCGCGGATCGCCACGTCGCCCGTCACAGGTTCGCCGCCGCTGCCATCGTAGATCGTGCCGCCCGCGAGCAGAAGATCCGCGCCGACCGGTTGCTGGTTTTCCGGCGGCTGGGCGAGCGCCAGGCGGACGGCGAGCCGCGTCGAACACACGAGGCACAGCACGAGTAGCAAACGCCGCATCAGGGGAGCTCCAGCACGAGTCGAGCGAACGAGAGGTTCGCCCCCCGATGATCCTCCGCGAACACCCCGTGTCAAGCAATCACGAAAAAACCAAAGTTGGCGGAACCCTCGCACTTGTTCGGCCGTCTGGTGTCGTGGCATAATCACAGGGACCGCCGTCTTGCGGGCCGGCACGACGAACTTCACACGGGAACGCCTGCCGATGCTTCTCCGCGCCCGGACGCTTGTGACAATTTGCTGCTGCGCATCGTTGCTCGTCCTGACGGGGGCGACTGCGGCCCAGGACCAGCCGGCTGCCTCTGCGGCGGCACCGGCCGATGAAGTCGTCGCGGAACCGGAAACCGCGCCAGCCGTTTCGCCGGCGCAACCCATGCCTGCCAACGAGGGGCAGCCCGCGCCGCGGACTCCGCCGGGAGCGAAGCCGGGACAGCCTGGTCCGCCGCAGCCTGGCGCGGCGGGGCAGCAGAAGCCGGATGAGGGTGTGAAGATCATCCGCCGGGCGGACCAGCCGCCCGAGGCGGCCGATCCCGGCGAGTTCGACGTCCGCCCCGACGCAGACGGCAAGCTGCGGTTCAGCTTTCGCGGACAGCCCTGGCCCGCGGTGCTCGACTGGCTCGGCACCGTCTCGCGAATGAGCCTCGACTGGACCGAGTTGCCGGGCGACCACCTCAACCTCACCACCCGCCGCACGTACACGGTCGAAGAGGCCCGCGATCTCATCAATCAGCATTTGCTGGCCCGCGGCTATACGATTCTCCGCAAGGGCGAAGTGCTCTCCGTGCGCTCGACGAAAAACCTCGACCTCAGTCTCGTGCCGCAGGTGGAGCCGGAGGAACTCGCAGACCGCCAGCCGCACGAGTTTGTGAAGGTGACGTTCAAGCTCGACTGGCTGCCGGCGGAGAAAGCGGTCAAAGAGTTCGAGCCGATTCTCAGCCCCAACGCGAAGCTGGTGAAGCTCGAGGCGACCAATCGCATTCAGGCCGCCGACGCCGTCATCAATCTTCGCGAGCTGTACCAACTGCTGAAGGAAGAGCAATCGGTCGAGGGGCAGGAACGGCTGGTGCAGGTGTTTCCCCTGAAGCACATCCGGGCCTCCGAAGCGCACGAGCTGCTCAAGCAGTTCCTCGAGCTGGAAAAGGCCGCCCCCTTGCCGCCGCAGCCGGGTCAGCCGGGTCAGCCGCAGCGGCCCCAGGGCGTCGTGATGCGGATCGGTCCCGACGGTCAGCCGCAACCCCAGCAGCCGGGCGCTGGCGGCAAGCCGGCCGATGCGCCGGTCTCGCTGATCGTGCATCAGCGGGAGAACGCGATCATCGCCCACGCGCCGCCGGACAAGATGGCCATCATCTCCCGCACGCTCGAAGCGCTCGACACGCCGCCCGATCCCGAGCAGTCGCTCTTGCGGAACCTCGACCGCATGCAGGTGTTCCGCCTCTCGACCGCCGATCCAGAGACGGTCGTCAAGGTGCTCAAGGAAGTCGGGCACCTCGCGCCCGACACGCGGCTCGAAGTCGATCGGGCCAACCGCGCCCTCATCGCCTGGGCCTCGCTCGCCGACCGCTACACGATCCAGAAGCTGGTGGACATGCTCGACGGGAGCCTCAGGCAGTTCAAGGTCATCCGGCTGCGGCGGCTGAAGGCCGACTTCGTGGCCGGAACCATCAACTACATGATGGGCGTCGACGACGACGAGGGCAAGCAGAACCAGCGCTATCCGTACTACTTCTTCTCTTCGCGTGGCGGCAGCGAACCGGAGAAGGAGCAGCGGCCCTTCCGCGCCGACGCCGACGTCGAGAACAACCGCCTCTTGGTGTGGGCGAACGAGGTCGAGCTGGCCGAAGTCCAAAACCTGTTGGCGGAGCTGGGTGAAGTGCCCTCGCGCGGCAGCGACGACAGCACCCTGCGAGTGATCGACACCGCCCCCGGCGCCGAGACCGATCAGATGCTGGAGCGGATCCGCCGGCTGTGGAAAGGCCCGAACCGGCTGTTGATCGACCCGGGCGAAGAGGCTGAGGAACCGCGCCTCGAGGAACCTTCGCCGCTCGAATCGAAGGCCGCCGCCCCCGGCGTAGAACAGGATTCGATCCCCTCCGTACCGGCAGCACAGACAACTCTGCCAACAGCTTTCGTGCCGCCGCTGAGTCGCCAGATCTCGGACGAGGAGCTCCTGCTCTCGCTGGTTGCCTTGCAGCGGGACCTCGATGCGCAGGATGCGGAGGACACTGATGACGTCGAACCCGGACGCGGCCCGCAAGCGGGCCGGCGAAATCCCTCGTCACCGGAAGACGGCCCCGCAGCGGAAGGCCGGGAAGTTCCCGGCGCGGCGCCGCCGATCCAGATCCTGCGGCGGCCCGGTGGCGGGCTGATCGTGACTTCGCAGGATCCGCGGGCGCTCGACCAGCTCGAAGAGCTGCTGCACCTGTTCGCGCCGCGGCGGAAAGAGTACGAGGTTTTCGAGCTGAAATATCCCACCAGCTCGGCCGTCAGCATCGCCTACACGCTGGAGGAGTTCTTCGAGGCCGAGGACGAGCGCAAGAGCGGCTGGGAGTACATCCCCTTCTGGGGCATGGAACCATCCAGGGGCCAGTCCAGCCCGCGGCGGCTCTCGCGTCGCCCGCCGGTGAAGTTCATCGCCGACTATTATACGAACACGATCATCGTGCAGGGCGCCGACGCGGAGCAGCTCGAAACGATCCGCACGCTGATCGACCTGTACGATCGCAAAGAATCGGAAGACACGCGGGCGGTTCGCAAGCAGCAGCTTTATCACATTCGTTACTCGAAGGCGCAGATCATCGCCGACGCGCTGAAAGACGTGTACCGCGACCTGTTGAGCGTCAACGACCGGGCCCGGCAGGGCGGTCCGAAGGAAGAGAAAGAACAGGCGCCCGTCGAACGCAGCTACACCTTCATCTACGGCGGCGACGGCGATAAAGACGCAGAACGCGACCCGCCCATCAAGTTCAAAGGCCTGATCTCGCTGGGCGTCGACAACGTCTCGAATACGATCGTCGTCTCCGCATCCGCCGGCCTTTTGGAAGAAGTCGGCCGCGTGATCGAGGCGCTGGACGAAGCCGCCAAACCCACCTCGACCGTCCGCGTCGTGCAGGTGGGCGGCGACTACAACGCGATTCTGCTCCAGAAGCAGCTTCACGAGATGTTCGGCAAAAAGCCCCAGCCGGCCGCACAACCCGGTGCGCCGCAGCCGGGTCAGCCGCAGCCTGGGCAGGGCCAGCCCGAGGGCCAGAACCGGGGCAACGGCCAACCGGCAGTGAGCGTCCAAGGCGGCTGAGCGTCCGAACGGGGTCTGACCCCTTCTCGCACGCACACTGGAACTGCTCACGGTGCCGATTCCCAGCGAAGACCCGCTCGTCGTAGCGCCCAGCCCCACGCCCTTTCGGCCCTTTCGCGAAGACGATGCGCCCGATTACGCGGCGATCCAGCGCAACGTCCACCGCTGGCTGAAGACGCCGCTGTCGGGCTTCGTGCTCAATTCCGAGAACGGCGAGGAAGCGTTCCTGTCGGAGCGCGAGCGGCTGGAAATCGTGCGCACGGTGAACGCCGCCCGCGGCGGCGAAAAGTTCATCATCGGCGGCGTCGATAGTCCCTCGGTCACCGAAACGCTGCGGCAGGCCGAGGCGCTCGTCGAGGCCGGCGCGGAACTCATCCGCATCCGCATCCCGCGGCTGACGTCGAACGTACGCGGGTATTTCGAGCAGGTCATCCCGCGGGCGGCGGCCCAGGTCGTAATCATTCACCAGATGGCCCCGGGTCTGTTTCTGAGCAGCCCCGCTCAAATCGGCACGCCGGCCGAACTGATCGGCGAGCTGACCGCATTTGACAACGTCTTCGGCTACATCGCCTCGGCCGACCTGCGCTTCGAGGCCCGCGTCCGCACCTTCGTGCCGCAAGATAAGCGGTTCTGGACCGGCAACGGCAGCCTGCTGACGGCCGGCGCCGCCATCGGTGCCAACGGGGCCTGCATGATGCTCGGCAACGTGGCGCCCGCAGAATGTCACCAGATCCTACGGCTGATGATGGCAGGAGAACTCGACGCAGCACGGGCAATCCAGTTGCGCCTCATCGAGACCGACTGGCAAATCCTCTCGCGCGGCGCGGCGGGCCTGAAGGCGGCGCTGAAGCTTCTGGGCTTCGACGCCGGCCGCCCGCGCGCCCCCACGCCGCCCTGCGCTCCCGCCGACGTGGAAACAATCCGCACCGCGATGCGGGTGGCGAGCCTGATCGGCTGATTTGGCGGCACTCGCACCCTCACAAATTGCTATGCGCGCGTTGCCTTTAGCTCGACCTGCGCGGCAGGATTTGTGAGCCGGGGGCTATAATAACTGGTGGATTGCCGGGCAAAGCGGAGTTGGAGGATGCAGACGGCTTCAGCAAAAGGACCGGCACGCATGAAAACCCATGACAAGGAACGCCTGGTCGAACAGACGGTCACATACACGCTGGAGATGGACGGCCAGCTCTACGTGATTGAGAACGTCCCTGCACGCGTCAACGCCGAAACCGGCGAACAGCTTTTCGCACCGGAGACGGTTTCGCGGTTGCAACAGATTGTTCGCGGACAGGCCAAGCCGGTGCGGGTCATCGAGACGCCTGTCTACGATTTCGCCGCCTAGGCCGGCGCGGGCGCGCTGCGGACGGTTCCGTACGGGCGGCGGGCGATGACGCGCAGGAAGTCGGCCTCGCCGGCGCGCTCGGTGCGGTCGGCGATCCGCTGCGCCGGGTACTTGCGTAACAGGCGGCGAAGATCCCGCGATGGCTCGCCCGCCGCCAGCGCCCGGCGGGCCGATTTGCGGATCGTGCCCGGCCGGCCCACGTGCTCCACCGCATCGATCGCAAAGCCCTCGCTCACCAGCAACCGGCATAACGTCGCCGGCGTGAAGTGCACCAGGTGCCGCGGCAATTCGAGCTGCCACCACCAGCGGCCGAAGCGGCGGAAAGCCCACGAATCGATGTTCGGTACGCCCACGACCAGTAAGCCCCCCGGCCGCAGCGCCCGCCGCGCCGCCGCGACCACCTCGCGCGGATGGTGCACGTGCTCCAGCGCGTTCCACATTGTGACGGCGTCGAAGCTGTTCGGCGGCACGTCGGGATGCGGCAGCGTGCCCGCGTGAATGCGAATGCCGGTGCGGCCCTCGACATAGCCCGCGACCAGCGGTGAAAGATCGAGACCTTCAACGTTCCAGCCGTAGCGTCGCATCGTTTCGAGAAAGTCGCCGCGCCCGCAGCCGAAGTCGAGCAGCCGCCCCGGCGGCTGAAACGGGATCCAGTTCAGCCGCTGCCGGCGCCGCCGCAGCCACAGGCGGGCGAGGGCGGCGAGCAGAAAGCGGCGCGCGTCACGGGTCGAGGATGGAGGATGGAGGATCGAGGATGGAGGATGGCCGCCGTGGCGGACCTCCATCCTCGATCCTCCATCCTCTATCCTCTCCCCTCCTCCGACCCTCGACCCTTGACCCTCCGGATAGCCGTAATCGCGAACGAGCGCAGCCTGTTCCACGAGTTGCCTGAATCCGCCGCGCCAGCCGGGCCGCTCTTCGCGCATGTCCCAGGGGCGGTAGTCCGGCGGATAGAACAGATGAATGCAATCGGCCGTGGGGCGCGGGTTCGTCCACGCCAGCGTGCAGCGCGGGCAGCGGACGACGGAGAACTCGCCGCCCAGGCCCGTGAGATGATCGCCGGCCGCGATCAGCGGCTCCGCGTCGCGGCCGCCGCACAGAAGGCAGTCGACACGTTCGAGAGCGATACGGTCGCCCGCGACGAAATCCGTTTCGAGTGTGAGTCCGGCCGCCGCAGGGCGGAGCGGTCGCTCAAGCAGGCCGACGTGCATCGCCCGGGTACCCCGAGGGAACGACATCCGTGTCCGCCGCCGAAACGGCGCGGGAGATTACGCGATTGCCGTCAGGAGCGTCAATCGATTTCGTCAGACCGTCTTCGCAAACCCGACTATAGCCCGCTGCGCCAGCAAGGGTGTCGGGCCTCTGTTCCCTTGCTTGCGCGTCGGGCTATCGTGTCGGGCCTCCGGTTCCCTTGCTTGC
>JAHWKJ010000117.1:0-6558 GCA_019347905.1 Planctomycetota bacterium | reverse complement strand
CCCTTGCTTGCGCGTCGGGCTATCGTGTCGGGCCTCCGGTTCCCTTGCTTGCGCGGCGGGCTATGGTCGCAGTCCCCTTTGCGTGCCTCTGCGCCTTCGCGTCTTTGCGTCGAAGCGAAAGTGCGTCCTCGCGTCGTGGCTGGCATTACCCGCGGCGGGTCTGGAACTGGTACCAGCGGCCGCCCGCGTTCACCACCACGTCGCCCTGCGCCATGTACCGCGCGAGCACCGGCTGCTCGTTCAGCAGCTTGAGGTACTCCTTGGAGCCGACGACGACCTGTTCGAGCTTCGGCTGCTTTTCGGGGTCGAAGCGGCTGTCGTACCACACCTCGTTCGTGCAGTAGAAGGTGCGGTTGCCGATGTAGCGCACTTGGGCGAGCGCCTGCACATCGCCGCGGCCTTCCTGCGCGAGGGCCTCCTGGCACTGCACGTAGTAGTTGCCCAGGTTGCCCTGGCTGACGAGCCGCCGCCGGTTGAGGGCCTGCTGGTTCGCATGGGTGACCGCGGCCGCGCCCCATTCGTTGCCGCGCAGGCCGCCGTCGGCGGCGCGGGCGCGGCTCAGGAAGCTCTTCACCTGCATCTCCGCCGTCTGCTGGGCGATGTCCTCGACCATCAGGAAGCTGGTGTATGGCGTGACGATGCCGTAGCGCTTGGCGAGAAACGTGATCTCCTCGACCAGCTCCCGGTCTTCGGCCTCGCTGCCGCGCAGCTCCGAAAGCAGGAAATCGACCTTGCGTCCAGCCCACAAACGGGGGACGAACGAATTCTTGTCGTCTTCCGAGATTTCAGGGAATTCCAGCTCGTATTCGAAAGTCCGCCGCTGGCCCGCGACGTTGCCCGAGAGCCGCACGGTCTTTTTGCCGTGGCCGGTGTAGCGGCCGTAGACCACGAGCTGCTCGCCGCGGAAGACGTCGTTGACCTTGCGGGGGAACACATCTTTCACTTCCAGCCCTTCGAAGGAGATTTCGAGGTCGGTCATCACGGGGCTGCCGACGCGGTCGAAGAAGCGGGCGATCTTCGCGTCGATGTCCTCCTCGGGCAGGATGTACTCCGACTCGCCGCGGTTCCCCAGTGCGAGGAAGTCGAGCAGCTTTGTGTTGACGTTGAAACCCTCGCCGAAGACGAAGACCCGCACGTCCTCGGTGTTCTTCTGGGCGATGCGCTTGAGGATCTGCTCGGGTTCCCGTTCGCCGATGGTGGGCAGGCCGTCGGTGGCGAAGACGATCATCTTCAGCCGCGCCGCCTCTGAAGGTGCCGGCCGCTCATCGTCGGATCCGGTGGCAGCGGGCTGGGCATGGTCGCCGCTCAGGCAGTCGAGCGATGTTTCCAGCGCTTCCTGAATGGCCGTGCCGCCGCGGGCGGCGAGCTTGTCGATGTAGCGCAGCGCCCGGTCGCGCGAGGCGTCGTCGAGCTCGATCAGCCCGCGGGCTTCGAGGCTGCGGACGGTCGTGCTGAAATCGACGATATTGAAGCGGTCGCCGGTGCGCAGGTGCTCGACGCAGTACTCGAGCGCGCGGCGGGCCTGCTCCATCTTCCCGCCTTCGAGCATCGAGCCGCTGGTATCGACGCAGAACACGATGTCCTTGGGCAGCACGTCGGCGTCTGAGAGTTTGTCGGCCCCGCCGCCGATCGTGGGCGAGAGCATCAGCATGAACGCCCCTTCTTCGTCGGCCTCGCGATGCGCGAGCAGGGCTGCGGCTACGTCGTCTTCGGCGGTCTGGTAGTAGAGCACGAACGGATGCGTCGGCAGGTACTCGTCCTGCTTCCAGCGGGCCGTCACGTCCCAGTCGGGCGTCTCAACGATGTCGATCTCGTGCGTGGGCGAATACAAGTTCTTGATCGGTGTGCGGCTCTTGATATTCACGGTCACGCTGGCACTCTTCAGCGGCTGCAACAGGGCCTTCGGATTCGTGTTGAGCATCTGCAGCCGCACGAGGTCGCCGCGCTTCTGCAGCACGGTCGTGTACCGCAAGTGCACCGTGACGGTGCCGCCCGCCGCAATGCGGGGGATCTTCGTCTGGATGAGCTGGTTGCCGAAGTATTCGAGCAATGCGGGCGAGCCGCCGGCGGAGACCATCTCGGTAAACACCTGGTTGGCCTTCTCGACGCTGAGGATCTCAGCCTGCGTTTCCCTGCCGTCGACGGTGACGGACATGTTATCCACACGCGCCCCCGGCTCCAGTTCCATGTAACAGGTGGCGCCGGTAATGAGCTGCGGATTGGGGTTCTTGAACGTGCAGTGGTACGTCTTGACGGCCACCTGATCGACGATGTCGACGTGGATGTGGTCGAGCCACACCTGCACAGGCTGCGGCGAGCGCATGAAGCACGCCGCCGCCGGCGAGGCCAGCACCGCCACGCCGACTCCCGCTAAGAGATAGAGAGCGCGATGCATTGCCGTGAACTCCTGTTTCCGAATGACGAATGCCGAAATCCGAATGACGAAAGAAGCCCGAATGCCGAATGACGAATGTCAGAACGATGAACGCCGAAAGTTGACGCGCCCCGATGGGGAATTCGGATTTCGAGCTTCGTCATTCTTTCGTCATTCGGGCTTCGACATTCGTCATTCCGCAAAATGGAACTGTTTCTTCTCGGCCTGCTTGCGGACCGAAAGGATCACCGCCCGGTCGAGGCCCTGCCCCTCGGCGCCGGTCTGTTGTTCCTCGAGGGCTTTCGCCAGATACTTTTGGCGCGTGGCGGCGAGCTCCTTGATCTCTGCCTGCAGCTTTGCGCGGGACTTCGTCTGCTTTTCGATGTAGGCTTTGCGCTGGGCGAAGGTGAGCTTTCTGAGCTCTTCCGGCAACGCCTCGTCTTTCAGGTCTTCGAGCTTCACCTTGTTCAGCCGGCATGCATCGACCAAGTCCCACTGGTGGCAAACATAGTTGTTCGAGGCCTTGAAGTACGCCCGCGTGGCCGCCGTGGCGGACGACACGCCCGCGGCGTTGGCGTCCTGGGCGAACTGGTTGCGGGCCAGCATCTCGCGCTGTTTCACGTCGCCGAAGACCACGTACGTCGCGTTTAGCTTGCCGCTCAATTCGGCGAGCTTCTTATCGTGCGGCGTGGGAATTTCGGCGACGGCCTGGTTCTGGTCGATGCTCACGAACGAGCCGTCGGCGACGAGGGCTCCTTCCTGCCACTGCGTCTGCACGCCCTCGGCCTCAGGACCGCAGAAGATCGTGCTGACCGTCACGCCCTTGTCGATGGCAGACTGGCAGGCCTTGCGGAAATCGACCGGCCCCTGCGTGAACGGCTCGTTGCCGGCGATGAAGATGCACTTGACGTCGCGCTCTTCGCCACTCCAGGCAAGCTCGCGGATCGCCGCCTCGATCACCTGCCCGCAGTATTCGTCGCCGCCGTTGGTGGTGAGGGCGAACAGCTCCTGGCTGATCTTGTCGAGGTCGTCGGTGAGTGGGACGATGCGGCGGACCCAGCCGGTTTCGGCATTCAGGCCGCTGTTGCCGTATTCGTACAGCGCGACTTCCAGCCGCGGGGATTTTCCGTCGCGGCGGGCCGCGGCGAACTCGTTGACGATCTTCCACAGTTGGGCGCGGGCCTGGTTGATGAGGCCGCTCATGCTGCCGCTGGTATCGAGCAGAATCGCCATTTGAATCCGCGGCGCATCGTCGGCGGCTTCCGGTTTCGGCGCTTCGGCCGCTTCCGCCGCCGCGGCCGCCGGCTGCGGTGCGGCCGCAGCCGCTCGTGGAATTGGCGCCAGGCAGCTCATTGCGACCGCCGCACCCACTCCCCACGCCACGCATTGCATTGCCTGCCGAGGCATCGCTTCGCCTCCACCGCAACAATGAAACATCCGGTCCACTGCGATGGATTCTAGCTTCGACTGCGCGTGCGCGGCGCAACGGGTGTGTAACGCGCTAGCGCGGTAGTGTGGATTTCAATCCACACGTCCGAAGCTCAGGTGGCCGGTGCGCGTCTGGAGACCTCGATCGTGTGGATTGAAATCCACACTACGGCGCCGGCGACTGGTGGAAGCGTTCCACCTGCGCGACCAGCTTCGGATCGCGCTCGCGAAGGTTGGCGAGGTGCCGGCGGGCAGCGCCGACGTGTGCCGGCGACGGCGACGCATCGCTCGCCACGTCCGCGTCCTCAATGGCGCTCAGCAAATAGCGGATGACGGAGCGGCGCGTGGAACGCTGGTGCGCAGAATCGACAAACGCGGCGGAATCGTAGAGGCCGACGACGCGATCCATCACAGACCAGTCCTTCCAGCGGGCGAGGTCCGCAACCGCCAGTTCGGTGGCGGCAGGCCGCTCCAGCATTCGCCGCATCGCCGCCCGCAGGCGCTCCGGATGGATGCGGTCTGACGCATCGGACCAGAAGAACCGCAGGGCCGACATGACGGCGAACAAGTCGCCGGCCGGAGATTTCAGATTGGCGATTTTCTCACGCTCCAGGCGTCTCAGCCCCTCTTCGCCAGTGAGCAACAGATAACCGCCGATCAGGCCGTCCAGCCCCGGCCGATAACCGTCGTCGGCAGCGAAGATCGCTTCCGCCAACAGGGCTGAGTCGTCGGCGAGGCCGCACAGCCCAAGCAAAAGTCCGTACAAGCCGCGGCGTGCCGACGGCAGGTCCGCGTCGTTCAGCCACTCGCGAAGCTTCTCCCGCGAAAACCGGTCGCGCAGGGCCGCAACGTCGGCGTAGGGCGCTTTCGCGAACTCGGCATACGCATCCTCAGCAACGAGCGGGTCCGGGTACTCGAGGAACTTGAGAAAGAACTCCAGCCGCTTCGTCCGTGGCGTCTCGATCGAAGGCGCCTGGACCACGTACTGGTAGCCGGTTTCGCTGACCGGCCGGGGGTCGTCCCAGGCGATGTCGGGACGGGCCGCGGCCATCAGCAGGAACAGGTTGCCGGGACGCCCTTCGAGATACGTGGGCACCGTCGCCGACTCACCCGCCTGCACCACTTCCGGCGGAGACTTGGCCACCTGCACGATCTGGAACCGCGTCCAGCCGGGCTGGTTCTCGCTGCGCGGCTGGGCCTCGGACCATTGTCCGAGTGCCACGACGTCGGCTTCGGCCGCCTGCTCGCTGAGGGTCGGTCCAACCGGTCCGCAGAACGGGCACGAGGCACTCAGCCCACGAGAGGCGACCAGGATCGCAGTCACAACAACGGCCAAACGCGGACGCATCTCTTCTCCCGCCGTGTGGATTGAAATCCACACTACCGAGTTTCCCTCGCTGTCATGCTAGACCTGGCCGGCGGTGTGGACAACCGCACGCTGGCGCCTCGCGTGCCCGCGCTCGCGGGCGGCGCGGCGAACGACGGCCAGACGCTGGATGATCGCGGCCGCCGTGCGGCGGTCGAGATCCGCAGCCCCCGCCGCCTTCTCCGCCTTCTCGAGCAACCGCTGCACAACTTCCACGGGCCGCCCCAGTCGCGCGGCGATCGGTTCCAGCACACGCTGCTCCTGTCCGTGCCAGTGGCGCAGCTTCAATTCATCGGAAAGCTGCCGCAGATAGGCCCGCACCATCCCCGCCCCGTCGCGCGCCTGCCAGGCGTGAATGCCCACCGCATCGGTGTGATCGACAATGTTCTGCCGCGCCGGGACCGAAGCGGCGAGCAGCGGGCCAAAGCGGCGGCTGCCCCACCAGGCGAACAGCACGAGCACGATCAGAAGCTGAACCGTGACCGGCCGCAACAGCGGCCCGATGAGCAGCCCGACGACGCGGGGCGTGCCGCTGACGTTCAGCGATTCGTCGATGACGATTTGCCGCGGAAGGTTCGCCCCCATGAGCAACAGGGCCAGCGCCAACTGGGCATTGTCGCCCCAGGCGAGCGACTGGTTGGTAAAGACGAACTCGCTCGCGACAACGATGACGCGGCCGACGCCGTGGTAGGCGAGCACCGCCTGCGGACGCCCGCCCGATTCGACCAGCGTCTGCGCTGCCGGCGCCTCCACCACGCCGTACGACTGCCAGTAGTAGTCGCCCGCGGGAACGAGCGACGAAGTCAGTCCGTCGTCGCCGCCCGCTCCAGCCGGTTGAACTTCGATTCCCAGCGCCTCAATCGTCAGCTCGGGCTGCTCGTCCCGCGCAGCGATTAGAAGCGTGCCGCCATTCCGGACCCAGGCGAGCAGCCTGTCCCACTCGCGCTCCGTCGGATAGCGCGCGGGTCCCAGCAGGCACAACACGGGATCTCCCAGCACGCGTGTGTGGTCGACCTCCGCAGCCGGCGTGCCGGCGATGGAGCGAGTGAATGGCGTTTCGCTACGGAAAACGTCGATGCCGCGGATTTCGCCCAGCCGCTCGATCAGCCGGAAGAACGCTTTCTTGCCTTCCGCGCGGGTGCTGTAGCTGTCGTCGACCGCGCCGCCGGCGCGCCACGGAAACCAGAAGTGAAACGAAACCAGGAGCACCAGTGCGGCCAGCCACAACCACTCGGCCCGCACCAGGCCCGCGGAAGACTCGCGGTGAGACCGCGCAGCATCCGGCATCAGTCGTGCCTCCGGGACGGCGGTCGGCCGGCGAAGTGTGTGTCGTAGTCGGTCAGCGAGCGCTCGAAGTGCTCGGGGCCGGCCGCGCGGCGCCCGAAGCCGA
>JAHWKJ010000116.1 GCA_019347905.1 Planctomycetota bacterium | reverse complement strand
CCTTCGCCGTGGCCGTGCAGTGAATTGAGGTCACCCAGATCCGTCTTCCACAGCACGCGGCCGCCGAAATCGAGGCAATACAGGCCATACGAGCCGAAGAAGGCGAACAGCCGCTCGCCATCCGTCACCGGCGAACTCGAGGCCAGGCTGCCGGTGTAGTGGCCGCCTTCCAGGGGCAACTCGCGGTTGAGCGTCTCCTGCCAGAGAACCTCACCGTCATCGCGATTTAAGGCCAGCACGGCGAACTCGTGGCGGTGCGTCACCGGCACGTTGTCGTGAGCCCCGGGCGCCTGCGAGTGCCGCGGCGGCAGCGGATCGCCGTACGGGATGGCGGTCGTCACGAATATGCGTTCGCCCCACACGATGGGCGTCGAATGCCCGCGCCCCGGAATCTCCGTCTTCCAACGGACATTCTCGGTCTCGCTCCATGTGATCGGCGGATCGGCCAAAGGCGCCTCGCCGGTCGCCAGCGGCCCGCGCCATTGCGGCCAGTAGCGGTGAGCTTTCGGGACTTCATCGCCGGCCGGCAACACGCCTGCGGTGAACAACCATAGGACAGCGGCTGCGATAACGTGGCGGCTCATGAGTCACTCGACGTGGACCAACAGGTATTTACTCCAAACGAAGTTTCCGCCGCGCGTAGTGGATGCCCTCCACCAGCGCGTCGACATCTTCCAGCGTGTTGTACAGTCCAAAGCTCGCCCGCACTGTCGCCGGCACGCCCAATAGGTCATGCAGCGGCATCGTGCAGTGGTGCCCGTGCCGCACGAATACGCCCTTCAAATCCAGCAGCACCGCCAGGTCCTCGGCCGCGACCTTCTCGACCGTGAAGCTGACAATCGAGCCTTTGTGTTCGACCGCGGGACCGTAAATCACCAGACCGGGAATCTCCGCCAGTCGCCGGTGCGTGTGTTCCAGCAGCCGCCGCTCGTGGGCCGCAATCCGCGAGAAGCCGATGCCGCGGACGTACTCGATGGCCGAGCGCAGCGCGATTGCCTGCACGATCGGCAGCGTCCCCGCCTCGAACTTCGCGGGGATATCGGCCCATGTGGCGTGGTCGCGGTAGACGCGCTCGATCATGTGTCCGCCGCACAGGAACGGGTCCATGCCCTCCAATAGCTCGCGCCGCCCGTAGAGCACGCCGACTCCGCTCGGCCCGTACAGCTTGTGGCCGGAGAAGGCGAGGAAGTCGATCTCCGAGCGGACCACGTCCACCACATGGTGCGGCACGGTCTGGGCGGCATCGACGGAAATCACCGCGCCGACCTCGTGCGCCCGCCGGGCCAGTTCCTTCACCGGATGGATCGTGCCCAGCACGTTCGACATTTCCGCGATCGCCACAATCCGCGTGCGGTCGGTGAGCACGTCATCCAGCCGGTCGAGGTCGAGCCGCCAATCGCTCGTGAGCGGGATGAACCGCAGCGTCGCCCCCGTCTCGTGCGCCAGCCGCTGCCAGGGCACGAGGTTCGCGTGATGCTCCATCTCCGTCACGAGAATCTCGTGGCCGGCATGCAGAAACTTCCGCCCCCACGCCTGCGCCACGAGATTGATCGACATCGTCGTGCCGGACGTGAACACGACCTCTTCCGGCTCGGCGGCCCCGATCAGCTCCTGCACGGCCTTCCGCGTCCGCTCCAGCTCTTCGCTCACGCGGGCGCCGAACTGGTACACGCCGCGATAGGCGTTGGCGTACCAGCTCTCGTAGCAGTCGCGCTCGGCGTCGATCACCACCCGCGGCTTCTGAGCCGACGCCCCGCTGTCGAGGTAGACGAGGCGTCCCCCGTGCTCCAGCGGCCGGCCGAAGATGGGAAAATCGCGGCGGATGGCTTCGACGTCGTACTCAGACTGCATTGGTTTGACCACATCACAGGGCGTCTTCCGCCAGGCGGCGGACGCGCTGCACCATGCTCATCAGGCCGTTCTTGCGGGCCGTGCTCAGGTGCCGATCCAGCCCCAGCCGCTCGAACACGGCCCCCACGTCGGTCTGGAGGATTTCGCGGGGCGTGCGGCCGGAGTACAGCGCGAGTAGCACCACGATCAGCCCGCGGACGATCATTGCGTCGCTGTCGGCGGCGATTTCGATGACGGGCGGATCTCCCTCGCGAACGTCGGCGGTGAGCCAGACGTTGCTCTGACAGCCGTGGACGCGATTCTCCTCGATCTTCGCCTCGGCCGGCATCTCCGGCAGGTCGAAGCCCAGATCGATCAGATATTCGCACTTCGACTCCCAGTCGCCCAGGAAATCGAATTCATCCACAAGCTCATCGATGGTGAGCGACTGAAGCTGGCTCAAGAAGCAACCTCACAGACCCTGCGGCACACGGCACGGCAAATGGCTCTTTGAGGCCGCCGCAGCCACGCCGCGCCGCTGAAATGTTCAAATACTCTCCGGGATCAGCCTTCGGGACAGGCTCTTACCAGCATTCTATGCGGTTGGATACACGAGGCCAATGCGGTCCGGCGGCACCGCGTCGTGGAGAGCGATCACCTAGTTGATCAGCCGGAGGGCGCTAGCCCCGGTTCCAGAATCTCGGAACCGGACGCTAGCGCGTGCCGGCTGATTTGCAGAGTGGCGTGGCCGTGCGACCGGCTCACTGGGCCTTCGCCTGTGCCAGCAACTGTCGCGCTTTAGCGGCGGCCTCACCGGTGATGCCGGCGTCGAGGATCTTTTGCATGGCGGCGGCGACGGCGGCGGGATCGGCCTGGACGAGCCGCGGGGCGATGGTGAGGGCGGCGGTGGCGGCGGCGTCGCGGAGGGCGGCATTGTCGAGATGCGCGACGGCCAGCTCCAGCGATTTCTTCGACGGGACGCGGCTGAGGATGTCCAGGGCGAGGGTGCGCTCTTCGTCGCGCTGTGCGATCTTCATCGCGGCGTCGAACATGGCGAGACGCTCCGCCGGTGGGAGCTGAAGCTGCCGGGCGATGCGCAGGTAGCCGCGGAGGGCGCGGATCTGGTACTTGCGCTCCGGGTCGTCGGTCGCGATCTTGAGTAGCGCTGGGGCTGCGGCGGCGTCGGGCCAGCCGCCAAGTACGCGGGTGGCGGCGTCCTTGAGCTGCGGATCGTCCGCGCCCACCGCGGAGACCACCGACTGGAGCGCCTTCTCGCCGCCGAGCGTGCCCAGGAGCTCGAGGATGTAGACGCGATAGTCGAGCGGTGCGTCGGCCATCGTCGCGGCGAGGGCTTGTGCGGCGGCGTTGCGGTCGCTGATCCGCAGGGCCGCCACCGACAGGGCTGCCCGGGCAGCGTCGGTTTCTTTCGAGGCCGGAGCCTGGGCGAGGCGGACGAGCAGCGACAGGTCCTTCAGCTCGACCATCTGAGCCAGGGCCGCGAGCGCCGCCCCGCGGACGGCTTCGTTCTCGTCGTCGAGCGCGGCGGTGACGGCGTCGCGGGCCGCATCGATGCGGCGGAAGCCGGCCACTCCGATCAGCACCGCCTTCTCGCGCGGAGCGGCTTCGGCCAGACGGGCGAGCACGGCGGCGTCGACCTGCTCGCCGCCGTGCCGCTTGAGGGCTTCCTGCGCCGCGGCGGCGGTATCGTCATCGCCCAGGGCGGCATCGAACAAGAGGGCCAGCGCGGCCGGATCGTCGGAGCGGGCCAGCACGCGGACGGCCGCCTCGCGGACGTCGGCTTCGGCGCTGCGGCGCGCATCGGCGAGCACATCCAGCGGCACCGGCTGGCGGCGATCACCGAGCGCCAAAAGCACGAGCGCGCCTTTCTTCGGCGGCAGGTGCTTCAGCTCTTTCACCAGCGCCTGCGAGATCTCTTCGTCGGGCAGCTCGCGGGCCATGGCGAGGCCGAGGTTAAAGAACGTCTCGTCGTCGGAGCGGATCTGCTCGATCAAGAGATCCTTCGCAGCCGCTCCGAGCAGCCGCATTTGTCCTTTCATCGCATCGGCCCGCAGGTGAGCGGGAACTTCGGCCGCGGCGGCGGCTTTGTAAAGAGCGAGAGCGTCGTCCTTGCGGCCGGCATCGGCAAGCTCACCGGCGGCGACGAGGCACGCCTGGACGATCGCGGCCTTGTCCTGTGCGCGGTTCAGGGCGTCGGTGAGAGCGTCCACGGCATCGCGCGGGGCAATGCGGCCGAGGGAGGCGGCCGCGGCGGCGACGACTTCGGGATCCGTATGGCTAAGCAGTTTCTTCAACAGGTCGGCGGCCTGCGTATCGCTCCGGCGGCCAATGGAGTGGATCGCGCCGACGAGTTGCCGGCCTTCGAGATGTTCGGTAGCGGTGCGGAGGGCTTCGCCGGCCGAGGGGTCCGAAATGGCTTCAAGAGCGGAGCGCGCGTAAGTGGCGAGCGCTTCGTCGGCGAGCAGCGCGGCGAGCGCGGGGACGCCGTCTTTGGTGCCCACGACGGCCAGGCGCTGGCAGGCCTTGGCCTTCTCGAATGCGGGGGCGTCGGGATTCTGGAGCAGCTCGACCAGCTTGCCCGGCTCGCGGGACATGAGTTCCTGCGCGCCGGTTTGCGCAAAGACGGGGAAGGCCAGTGCCAGCACGAATACGGCGGCCATAAGCAGGCGGCGGAAAAGCATTACCAAACTCCGGTGAGGCTGACTTCTGGCTCTCGACCCTCGTCTCTCGACCATCAGATTCGCCACGGGGCGCGCAGCGCCCGCGAGCGCATGCGGTTGGCTTCGTTGTCGTTCACGAACTCGACTTTCTCCGGGTTGAAGTCGAGCGGGCGGCCGAGTTGCCACGCGATGTAGGCCGCGTGGCAGATGATGTGGCTGCGGGCGACGACGTCGGCGTTCGAGTGGGCGGGCTTGCGGGTGCGGACGGATTCGAGGAAGTTCTTCACATGGCTGACGGCCGAGGTGCCGATCTCGTCGAACTTCCGCTGCTCGCCGCGCAGCCGTCCTGACGAAAGCTCCAGGCGGCCGCTGTCGCCGGTCTCGACCCAGCCGTCTTCGCCCTCGAAGCGGACGCTGCACGTGCCCAGGCCCATCCAGTTCTGGTCGCGCATGACGAGCTTCAGGCCGTCGCCGTAGGTGCAGACGCAGCCGCTTTCGGTCGGCTCGTAGCGGACGGGCATCTTCTCGTCGCGGGTGCCGGCCCAGTTGGCCAGATCGACGGTATGCGCCCCCCATTCCAGGATACCGCCGCCGTGGAAGTCGAAGAACCCCCGCCAGCCGCCGTCGACGTAGCGGCGATTGAACGGCCGCCACGGGGCCGGTCCCAGCCACAGATCCCAGTCGACTTCGTCCTGCGAGGGCTCGGGCTGCGAGGGCAGCCAGTCGTGACTGGTCGCCGGATGCCGCGTGTTGGCGTGCACCGCGGTGAGCTTGCCGAGCTTGCCGTTGTGGCACAGCCCGGCGGCGAACTGGAAGTTTTCGACGCTCCGCCGCTGCGTGCCTGCCTGATAGATGCGGCCGTGGCGCTCGAAGGTTTCGGCGAGGGCCTGGCTTTCGTCGATGGTCATCGAGCAGGGCTTTTCACAGTAGACGTCCTTGCCGGCGCGGGCCGCGCATACGGCAGCGGGCGTATGCCAGCGGTCGCCGGTGGCGATCAGCACGGCGTCGATGTCCTGGCGGTCGAGCATCTCGCGGAAGTCGCGGTACATGGACACGCCGGGGCCGTACTTTTCTTCGGCGCGCTGGCGGGTTTGCTCGCGGCGGTCGCGGCGGACGTCGGCGATGGCCGTGAACTGCACGACCGGCTCATCCATGAAGCAGCCCAGCACGTAGCTGCCGCGCGGGCCGATGCCCAGTCCGGCGAGCGTCACGCGCTCGCTGGCGGCGATGGCGCCGTTCAGCCCGAGAGCACGGCCGGGCACGATCATCGGCGCGGCGAACGCCGCCCCGGCCCCCGCGGCCGTCCTGAGAAACCCTCGTCGCGTCAGCCCCGTTTTGCGCAAAGCCATGGTGAAACCCCCGTCGAGACCGTTCCGGGATTGGGACCGCCGATGCGGCGGCCCCCATCTCACCACGAAGGGGGGGTCCGCTGCAACTGTTCAAGGCACCGACCACGTGTCGAGGCTCCACACTTCGACGAAGCTCTGTTTCTCGGCGTCAATCCCTCCAATCGCCAGCAGAGTTCCTTGCTGCGGAAGCGAGAAATCGTTCCATTGTCCACCCTGGGGGGAGTTGGCCACTTTGATTTCGTGTTTCACGGTCCCTGTCCGGGTTTCCAAAAACCGGATCGATTCTCCGCCGCAGAGGACGAGGACACAGTTGCCGTCGGGGGAGAATGCCTTCGGGTTGGCATAGCCGGGGATCGTTCGCTGCCATTCCACGATGCCTGACAAAGGAGATGCCACAGCGATCGTCGTCGTGCTCGTATCGTTTTCCTTATCGAAGTTCCGCGAGCCGATCACCACGACTTTCTTCTCCGGAGAAAACGCGACCGCATGGGTGCCGCCGTTCGCCTCTGTGGTGATCGTGCGAACCTTCCTGCCGGTCTGGGGATCCCAGATGATCACGCCGGTGCCGTCGGCGCGATTGTCCGACCAACGTCCGGCGCTCGCCAGCAAGCTTCCGTCGTCGGAAAACGAGACGGCGTCGGCGTGGCTATGTCCGGCCAGATCGCGTTTGAGCGTCCCCGTTTTGACGTCCCACACCTTCAGCCGGCCGGGACCTGTGCTCTGGCGGCCCAACCGCTCTACGCCGTCGAAAACATCGGAAAAGTCAGCAAACGAGGCGCCGCACACGGCGAGCAGGCTGCCATCGGGCGAAAACGCCATCGACCTGACACTCCCCATCGCTCGCGCGAGCGAACTCCAGTTCTGCGGCGTCTCCTTATCCGAGAGCCGAGCCTGTTCATCGTCCAGCGACCGGACCAGTTCGCCGGTCCGTGCGTTATACAGTTTGGTTTGACCGATGCTCGTTCCGACAGCCAGCACATTCCCATCGGGCGAAAACGCGAGAGCCGTGACTTCGAAATGGGAAACTCGTTGCGTCGCGGCGAGCACAGCGTCTTCATCATCAATGCTGAGCTCTAACGAGACGAGCGTCTTCCCCGTCCCGGCGTCGAGGATTTCCGCCGACGGTTTCCAGTTGTCTTTGACTCGGCTTGTTCCCTTCGTTTGCAGGATGCGCGTCGGGTCGCCATTCGCAATGGCGATCAGTTTGCCGTCCGCCGAGTAGGCGATCTTCACGCTGTTGCCCGCTGCGCCCGTTGTGAAGTAGTGGACGCGTCCTCGCATGGCTATCGTCGTTTTCGGCTGTGGCTCGGCATCACGGTTTGGTGGAAGTTCCCACCAACCTCCCGAAGATTTGATTGCCTCGCCGCACAACGCGGCAATTCGATCCACCGGCACGACATATGATTTGTTCGCCTTGTCACCGAGAAACCGGGTTCCCAGCAGCGTGAGGCCCGCCAGTTTGCCTTCCTTGAACAGCGGCGTACCCTCGGGCAGCATTCGGTCGATTTCCACCAGCTTGTGGAACTGGTGTTGAAGCCCACGATCCGGAAGATCCAGTTCCGCTTCACGGTCCAGCGCGACGACTCGGGCCGCGCTGGGCGTTATGAGGAGTTCGCTTGAACTTCCCGGAAGAATCGCTGACAGGACGTCGCCGAGTGCCAGTTCAGCCTGATCGATCGGGCGGTAGCCTGTGAGTCCACCATCGGTGCGATAGATGGAAAGCTCTGCCGTACTCCCCGGCATATAATTCGCATCCAGGGGTGGACGCCCCGGCATTTCAAGAAACATGCGATCGACCGCGGGCGGGGTGCCCTCGGGAACGATCTTTGCCGGTCCAGTCGTAACGATCAGAGTCTGAGAACCCGCGTCCACCAGAACGGCGGGAATTGCTCGCCGCGAACGATCCTCAAAGAACACCAACACCAGGCGGGCAATTGCCGTTTCGGCTTCGGTGGTCGGCGGCAGGTCAGCCTTACCGTCAATTGAGTCGCCGACGTCGGTTCCGACGATTGGCGGCGCTCGCTTCGACCCCGTCTCATTCGATGCACCGCGCGGATCCGCCGGATTCGGAATCCTTATTGGAACGGCCGCTTCGTCGGGCGCCTGAGGAGACTCCGCGACGCGGACGATTCTGACGACCTCGGTGCCGCGGCGCTGTAACAAAACCGTGTCGTTCTCGACAATGATTCCGTCCGCTTCGCCGTCGATTTCTATGCGGTACGTCCCGGCCGCGACGCGTACTTTCCTGCCCGCCCGCGTCACGCTTAGCTTCTCGACGACCGCATCGCCTTGCATAATGTGCACGGCAACGTCGTCCGCATCGCTTTCGATCGTTAACGTTCCCTTGTTCAGTTCAAGCACGACCACGACGCCGGCGAGGAGAAGGGCCAAGCCGAAAGCAGCTCCAGCAAGCCACCTCCGCATCGACCAACGACCCCGTTCAGGGTTGGCCGAAGATTCGGCATCACGCAATTGCTCCGGCAACGGCACGGCGGTCGGCTGCTGCACGTGAGCCAGACAGTCTTCCAGCAACTCAGCGACTTCGCGGGCCGATTCGAAACGGTCGTCTGGTTGTTTCGCCATCAGACTGGCGATGATCCGGCAGAGCCATTCGGGGATGTCGGGATTGATCTCGCGGATCGGTCGAGGCTCTTCATCCGTGATGCGGCGCAGCACGCCGTAGCTCGTTTCGGCGCGGAACGGCGCGCGGCCGGTGCACATCGCGTACAACGCGCTGCCCAGGCTGAACAGGTCGCTCCGCTGATCGATCGACTCGCCGCGGGCCTGTTCCGGCGACATGTATTGCGGCGTGCCGGCGATGATGCCGGTCTTCGTCAGGCTGGCGTCGTCCGCGGCCCGGGCCAGCCCGAAGTCGGTCAACTTCACACGCTCGACGCCGTCGGCCAGCAGGATGTTCGCCGGCTTCACGTCGCGGTGCACGAGCCCTTGTGCGTGGGCGGCAGCCAGAGCAGACGCGGCCTGCATGCCGATTCGCAGGATTTCGACGAGCGCGAGTGGCCCGCGTTCATCGAGTCGCCGCTGCAAAGACGGTCCGCGCACATAAGGCATGACGAGATAGGGAAGCCCGTTCGCATCGGCCACGCCGTGGATTTCCATCACGTTGTCATGCACCACCGCGGCGGCCGCTTGTGCTTCCCGCGAGAACCGCTTCCGTGCCGCTCCACTGCTGCCCAGATGCGGCGCCAGCACCTTGATCGCCACGTACCGGTTCAACGGGGCATCAAACGCTTTGAGCACGACGCCCATGCCACCCGAGCCGACGACTCCCACGACCTCATACGTCCCCAGACGGCCGATCATCCGATCGTCATCCGTCGGCGCGAGCAGCCCCAGGACGGCGGCGTGGCTGCACGACGCCTCTCCGCCTGTCGTCCCATCGAGCGCGGACTGCCTGCCCGATTCCACCGAGAGCGGCTCGGCGGCAAGCGACTCCCGCACTCCCGACCAGATGTCATCGCCGGCTGCGGTCGCTTCCAACCGGCGGCGGCAACTGTGGCAGTCGTCCAGGTGCAGCTCGAAGGCAGCCTGCTCCTCGTCGCACAGTTTCTGCCCGAGGAACAGCTCAATCCGTTCCGGATCGCATGTCATCTGCTGGTCGTTCATTTGGAGGCCTCCTGACAGCCTATACACGTCGGCCCTCAGAATCTGACACGCCTGACCTACGTTTGCTGCTCGTACTCCGTCACTTTTTCCTGGATTCGCCGCATCACGCGGCTGCGCGCGGCATAAATCGCCCCGCGGTTTTTCGCGAGTCGTTCCGCCACGTCCTCGACAGCCCTTCCCTCGACAGCGGTCAGCCAGAATGCGTCCCACGTGGCCTGGTGGAACTCCTGGCGAACCTGCCGCGCGGCCCAGCGAAAGACTTCACGCCGGTATTCCAACCGTAACAGGTCCGAATCGGGTCCGGTGTGCGACTCATGTTGATTCAGCATCGCCAGCAGCGCCGCGTCGCCTGAGCCGCGGTCTGGCCTGCCGCGAGTCAGCGCATTGAGAATTGCGTTGTGCACGACACGCTTGAGCCACGTGCGGAACTTCGCCCGTTTCGGATCATGTTCCCGCTGCTCCACCGCTTTGGCGACCGCCAGCAGGACCTGCTGAGCGAGGTCCTCTGCATCCGCTGCCTGCATGCCCTTTTGCCGAGCCAGCCGCAGGATGACCGGCCGATAGATTTCGACGAACTCGTGCCACGCCGCCTGATCCGCCGGGTCGCGGACGCGGATCAGCAAGCTTGCACGTGTTTCCGGGGTGGGGCTCATCGCTGCGCAAATCTTCCCTATCCTGATATACACAGGCGCGGCCATTCTCTGACATCCGCGGCCAACTCCTGCTGCAGCCTGGTACCACGCACTTCGAACGTGGCTTCGCTGTCGGGTCGAATGGCGAATGCGGGCCGAGGCTCGCGAACGCGGCCCGTTGCATTCCGGTAATTCCGAACAACCGCCACGGGCGGAGTGAGGGACAAATCGCACACGCTCGGCAATGGCAGGGCGCCGCTCATGGGCTCAGGGCCGGAGTTCCGATGGCGTTGATACGACCGCGCCTCATGGCCGGCCGATGCTTCACAATCGTGAGGGTTGTCCCGTGCGCGGAGGTCTGCATTCCGGAACGATTCTGGCTTTGATCGCGATCGCGCGGTCCGCCGCCGCGCAGGAGTATTGGGAGTGGAAGCCGATCGAGCCGGCAGCAGTCCAGTCGGGGGAACGGCTGCCAGCCGCCGCTGCGCAATCGGAGCAGTGGGTGCCGCTGAAATCGAAAGTGGCAGAAATTGGCTCGTCGCCGTACGTGGGAACCGCCGGTGCCGAAAATCAGGCGGAGTCCGCCGACAAGACGCAGCCGGTCGCCTTTCAGCCCACGCAAGACGGCGCCGAAGATCTTCTCTCGCCGCCGCCTGCTGAGGACGAGCCACCGCCGGCGCCCGCTCCTACGCCACCTCGCCCATCCGCACCGCCCACGGATGTTCGACCGCCGCTTCCCCCGCGAGGACGCCTGCGGCTGGCCCGGGCGCCGAACATGTTCGGCGATTTCTACTTCGGCAGCACTGAGGTGGACTTCGGCTTTCAGCAAAATGAGTTTGTGGCTGCGACCGAGGAGGAACTGCTGCTGATCACCCAGGGCCAGCACGATCTGCCGCTGGGCGGCGGGGCTACGCGGATGAATCCCGCCGAGAACAACAGCGCGCTCCCGCAACAGCGGCTGTTTTTCATGCACAACTACTATCACGGGTCGGCCGACGGCATCGGAAACGACGGCACAATCACGACCCCGAATCTGTTCGGGCAAGTGTCCGTGCTCAATACCAGCGGGCGGAGCCAGAGCTTCGACCGCTACACGATCGGCATGGAACACCTGCTGAAAAATGACGGGGCGTCGATCGGCCTGCGGATGCCCTTCACGAGCCGATTCGAATACGAGGAGGATCCCTTCGCGGCCCGCACCGGCGTTCGCGGGAACCTCAACGTGTTCGTGAAGTCGCTCGTGTACCGTTCGGAGTCGACGGCGATTGCGACCGGACTCGGATTCGACCTGCCCACGGGCAGCGACGCTGAGGGGCGCATCTTCCAGACGACGTACCGCATCGAGAACGAGGCGGTGCACGTGCAGCCGTTTCTGGGCGTGCTTGCGACGCCGACGGAGGTGTGGTTCGTTCACGGCTTCCTGTCGGGCGACTTTGCCCTTTCGGACAACCCCATCATCGTCGATGGGCCGCTGGGGCCGAGCGGGCGGATCGGCAGCCTCGAGAACCAGAACCTGCTGCACGTGGATATGGGTGGCGGGCTGTGGTTCGTTCACAATCCGCACGCCCGAACCGTCACCGGCGTGGCGGGTATCCTCGAGCTGCACTACACGACGACACTCGACGACGCGAACGCCGTGACGGCGAACCTCATGCGGACGATGCCGCCGCTGACCGAGCGGCTCACGCTCACGTTCGGCAATCTCAACGGCCGTGTCGACGTGCTGAACCTGACGGCCGGCGTGCACATCGCACTGGGCGATAACGTGACGCTGCGCTTCGGGGCGGTCACGCCGCTGGTTCAAGAGGACTCGCAGTTCGACGTCGAACTGCAGTCGAGCCTCAACATCTTCGCCCGCTGATTCGGACCGATCTTTTTGCCCTCAATCTTTTTGCCAAATCCGGTGCCGGAGTGACCGACGCAGAAGACGCAAGTTCGAACCGTTTGCAGTCGCGTGGCTGTGCGCACAGCCCAATCGAGCTCTAGTTGCCCAACGTCTCGCGCGGCATCGCGGCGATCCAGCGGCGAAACAATTCGACGGCTTGTTCGTCGACGTGGCTGGTCGCGAGCGGCGGCATCTGGCCGCGGCCGCGGTGCTGCAGCCGGTAAAGCAGCACCGACCGCTCGGGGTCGCCCGGGGCGATGATCCGCGCGTCGGCGATGCCGAAGGAATCGTGCTGCGGCGGCTGGTCGATGAGCATCGTCTTGTCGAGCGGCGTAGAGAACTCCATCTGCATTCGCGAGTTCCCCCCGCCGGCTTCGACGTGGCAGATGGCGCAGTTGGCGTGCAGGTACGAGCGGGCGCGGACTTCGAGCGGCTGCGATTCGTCGAAGGGATCGGCCAGCCGCTCGTGCGCCTCGGCGCGCAGCCGCGGCCGCTTCGCGAATACGCCCAAGTGAGCCAGCACGCGGAGCTGATTGTCGTGCAGGCGGCCGTAATCGCGACTGCGGTTCATTTGGCCTGTCGAGGGACCGAGGACGTAATTGGCGGCCCGGCTATGGCAGACCATGCACTCGGCGCGACTGGGGAAATGCCACGTTTGTTCGCGCCGCCGGCCGGGAGCGGCGGGGTCGGCGACGTTGTACGTCTTGTCGAGACCGGCCGAAGCAACGAGTTGCGCATCAGTCTGCTCGTCGTTCCACAGGTACGAGTAGCCCGCCCATTCGCCCTGCTGCTTGAGCAGCACGCGCGTTTCGATGCGTCGACGCGGGGCCGCGACCCCCCCTGGCCCCCCCTTGGTATGGGGGGGAACGGGGGGGTCGCCGACGGGCGAGTCCAGCGAAAACGTCTTCACCAGTACCGAGCCGTCCGGAAAGTTCCAGCCGCGGCGGTCGGTGAATTCGATCCGCACCTCACCCGGGAGCGCGAGGAACCGCTCCTTGTGCGCGCCGTCCGACCACAGGGCCGCGTTGACCTCGTAGGGAATGAGGCCCGGCATCGGGCGGTGCTCGGCGGTTGAGGCGAACAGGCCGGTTTCGCTCAGGCTCCGCGGGAACTCGGCCTGCTGCTCGCTCGCCGGCTTGCGAACCAGGCGGTACACGGCGCCAACGTAATCCACGATCAGCATGCTGCCGTCGGGGCCGATGCCGAAGCCGAGGATCTGCACGACGGTGTCCGCGATCTCGCGGTGTTCGATGAGTCGCGTGCC
>JAHWKJ010000115.1 GCA_019347905.1 Planctomycetota bacterium | reverse complement strand
CGATCTCGCGGCATTCCCATTCAGCCGGCGGGCATCGCCCGCGCCGCCAGCAACGACGGCAATGTGCTGCAGATCAGCCGCGGCGGTGTGGCGACGGGCATTGTGGCGATTCCCAATCGCTACATGCACAGTCCGGTGGAGGTGGTCTCGCTGGACGATCTGGAGCACGCCGCGGCGCTGATCTCGCACTTTGTCTGCGACGTGAATGCCGGCAGCGACTTCACGCCGGTGTAGTTCGGGTTGAGGGTTGAGGGTTGAGGGTGCTGACCGCTGACCTCAGACCGCTGACCGCTGACAAACGAGCCATGCGCAAGGAGCAGATGTTCATTGGCAGCGTCTTCGCGCTGATCTGCCTGGCGGCGGTGTGGCACGGGCGATGGCTGGTGGCGCACACGCCCAAGGGGCAGGGTCTCGCCCGCCGCCTGGGCGAGGCGAAGGCCGTGTGGCTCGTTCGCGGAGTGTTCGCCGCCGGGGCGGTGTTTGGCGCGCTCCTGGCGGCGGACGTCATTCGGCCCGTGCAGTGGTAGAGCGGAGCGAGGGCATGCAGAAGCGTTATCGGCTCCTCGCTCAGACCGGCGTGACGGGCGGCGTGCCCGCGTGGCGCGCGGTGCGCGCGGCCGACGAGGCCCCGGTCGAGTTGCGGATCGTGCAGACGAGCGATCGCCGCGAGCGCGCCGCCGTGCTGCGGCGCTGCCGCCTGGCCGCGATGATCGCGCATCCCGGCGTGCAGCGCGTGCTCGAAATCGACGGCTCGTCGGACCCGCCGTGGATTGCGCTCGAATCCATTGGCGAAACCACGCTGGGCGAATCGCTGGAGAATCTACCCGCCCGGGGCGCGGACCCGATCTTGAGCCTGCTCCGCCATGTCGCCGCCGGCCTCGCCGCCGGGCACCGGCTGGGCCTCGCGCACGGGGACCTCGGGCCCGACTCGATCCGGCTGCGCCCCGACGGTCGTCCGGTGATCGACTTCACCGCCTGCGGCCGCTGCTCGGCCTGGGACTGTGCGGAAGACATCCGCCGGCTGGGCGAATTGTGGCAGAAGCTGCGAGCTTCGAACGGCACGGTTGACGACGAGCCGCCGCTCCTGCGGCAGATGCTTGCCGCCGATCCCGCCGATCGTCCGCCGGCCGACGTGCTGGTCACGCGGCTGACGGGGCTGCTGTCCGACGTGCAAGCCACGCTCAACGCCCTCGCCGGCCTGTCGGATTCCGGGACGCGGGAAGCAGGCGCGGTGCCGGACTCGAGCATCACGCTGGTTGCCGCCAAGGCCCCGCCCGCCGGACTCGGTGGCGACAACAATCCCCTGACGGGGCGCGAGCGGCTGGGCCGCTATCTGCTGGGCGAACGGCTGGGCGGAGGCGGCATGGGCGCCGTCTATCGCGGACAGGATCCACTCGACGGCCGCTCCGTGGCGCTGAAGGTTCTGCGCGGAGAACTCGCCCAAAACGAGACGGCCGTCCGGCGCTTTCACAAGGAAGCGCGGCTTCTGGCCGAAGTCAACAACCGCTTCGTCGCCAACCTGCTGGAGGTGAATGAAGACGCCGGCGTCCACTACCTGGTGATGGAGTATGCCCAGGGCGAGACGCTCGCGGCGCGGCTGGCCCGCGACGGCCGCCTGCCGGAACGGCTGGGCGTGGCCGTCATGGCCGACGTCGCCCGCGCTCTCGCCCCCGCTCACGAGATCGGCATCGTGCATCGCGACCTCAAGCCGGAGAACATCGTCCTCGAGGACGACGGCCGCAACGGACGGCCTCCGGTGAAGCTGACGGATTTCGGCCTCGCCCGCCACGTTATCGAGAGTGACTCGCTGAACGTGACGCACGCCGGTGCGCTCCTGGGAACGCCCTTGTACATGGCCCCCGAGCAGTGCCGCGAAGACCGGCAAATCGACGCCCGCACCGACGTCTATGGCTTTGGAGCGACGCTGTTCCACGTGCTGAGCGGTCGGCCGCCGTTCCGGCCCACGTCGCTGGTGGCCGCAATCACCATGCACCTCAACGATACGCCCCCTCGCCTGCGGTCGCTGGTGCCGGAATTGAGTGAAACGGTCGAGCGGATCGTCGCCCGCTGCCTGGAGAAGGCGCCCGAACATCGCTACGCCCACGCCGGCGAACTGCTCGAAGATCTGGAACGGGTGCTCCGCGGCGAGGCGGATTCGCGGCCCGATTCGCTCCGCCGGCCGCCGGGAGATCCGAAGCAGGTCCTGCGCTATGACTTCGAATGGCAGCTCGACGCCTCGCCGCAAGCCCTCTGGCCGCACGTCTCCAACACCGAACGGCTGAACCGCGCCTTGGGCATGTCGGCCGTCAACTATGACCGGGAGACCGACGGCGACGGCGCGAAGCTCTTCGGACGCATTCGCAAGCTGCGGATGAACATCGGCTGGCGCGAGCGGCCGTTCGAATGGGTCGAGCCGCGGCGACTCTCCGTCGTGCGAGAATTCCAGGGCGGACCGTTTAAGTGGTTCTCGTCGAGCGTCGACCTCGCGGCCCGTCCCGGCGGAGGAACAACGCTGCGCCACACCGTGGAGGTGCTACCCGCGGGTGTGATAGGGCGGGCGGTGGCGGCGATCGAGATCGGACTGCGTTCGCGGCGGGCGCTGGAGCGCGTGTACCGGCGAATCGACTCCGTCGCCAGCGGCCGCGAGCCGGACGCCGACCCCTTCGAGCCGCCGGTCGAACTCTCCGCGGCGGCCATGCGTCGGCTGGAGCGAGGGCTGGATGCGCTGTTGGATCGCGAATTGCCGCCGGCGCTCGTGGAGCGCTTCGGCGCCTTTCTGGCCGAAGCGCCGCCGCAGGAAGTTTCGCGGATTCGCCCGCTGGCACTCGCGCGACGGCTGGGCCTCGACGGCGAGCAACTGCTGACTGCGTGCCTCTACGCCACCCGAGACGGCCTTTTGACATTGTTGTGGGACATCCTCTGCCCGGTGTGCCGCATTCCCTCGGAGATGAAGCACACGCTGCAAGCGATGGAAACGCACGGCCGCTGCGAGGCCTGCCACACCGAGTTCGAGCTGGACTTCGCCAACTCGATCGAGCTGGTATTCCGCGCGGCGCCGGAGCTGCGCGACTGCGAAACCGGCGTGTACTGCCTCGGATCGCCGGCGCATTCGCCGCACGTCGCGGCGCAGCTTCGGCTGGCTCCGCGCGATCGGGCCGAGGTCGAGCTGCGGCTGGAGGAAGGGGCCTACCGTCTGCGGGGGCCGCAGTTGCCGTTCACGGTCGATGTGCGCGTCGATGCCGCCGCCACGGCGGGACGGCTGGAACTCGACCTGGAGCAGGGTGCTTCTGTCGGGGCGCCGCGCGCGCTCGCGCCAGGCCGCCAGCACTTTCTCTTCGAGAATCCCACGGACCGGGAACTGCTCGTGCGCGTGGAGCGCACGGCCGACCGCGTCGACGCCGTGACCGCCGCCCGCGCGGCCGCCACCCCGCTGTTCCGCGAGCTGTTCCCCGACGAATGCCTGGCGCCCGGACGGCTGATCGGCGTGGCGCATGTCACGCTACTGGCGACGCGGCTTGTGGACGCGGGCGAACTCTATCGCAGCCTCGGCGACGCCCGCGCCTTCGAGCAGATCCGCGAGCACTTCGACGAGATCGAGTCCGTCGTTCAAAAGGAGGGCGGCTCGCTGGTGAAATCCGTCGGCGACGGCGTGCTGGCGGTCTTCCGCGAACCGTGCGGTGCTCTGCGGGCGGCCCTGCAATTGGCGCACGAGCATGGCGAGCGGCTGGGAGTCTGCGTCCATCGCGGCTCGGCGATGGTCGCGACGATCAACGATCTGCTCGATTACTTCGGGTCGGCCGTCAACTCGCTGATGGACCTGCGGCAGCGCGTCCCCGGCGGCAGTGCCTGGTTCACCGACGCCGTAACGTGCGAAGAGCAGACGGCGGCCGTGCTGGAGTGCCGCGGCTTGACGGCGCAAGTGGTGTCCCTCGACGCTTCGGCCGATGGTCCAGTGGTGCTCTGCCCCGGCTGCTGACTGGATCTACCCGCGCGGATGGCAGCGGCGGTGGACCGCCTTCAGGCGGCCGTGCTCGACCTGTGTGTAGACCTGCGTGGTGGCGATGCTGGCGTGGCCCAGTAACTCCTGCAGCGCGCGGATCTCGGCGCCGCCCGCCAGCATGTGTGTGGCGAATGAGTGCCGCAGCGTGTGCGGGCTGACTTTGCTCGAGGCGCCGATGCGGGCGGCGTACTTCTTCACCAGCTTCCACACCATGACCCGCGAGAGGCCCGTGCCGCTCCGCGTCGCCAGAAGGTACGAGCAGTCGCGCGTGCCGACCAGCCGCGGCCTCTCATCGGCGAGATACCGCCGCACGGCCGCGACGGCCTGCGCGTTCAGGCGGACCAGCCGCTCCTTGTTGCCTTTGCCGATGCAGCGGCAATAGCCCTCGTCCAGTTGCACGTCGCGCAGCTCCAGCCGCGCCGCCTCCGACGCTCGGCAGCCCGTCGCATACAAGAGCGCCAGCAGGGCCCGGTCGCGCAGCGGGTAGCGGTCGTCGGCGTGAGGCGCGTCGAGCAGGCGGTCGACCATCTCCGGGCTGAGCACCGTCGGCAGCCGCTGCCACAATTTCGGCGAGCGCAACAGTTCCACCGCGCTTTCCGCCAGCAGGCCTTCCAGCACCAGGTAGCGGAAGAACATCTTGAGCGCGACCAGATGCCGGGCGATCGTACTGGCGGCCAGGGCACGCTCATTCAAATGCGCCAGCCAGTCGGAGAGCAGCCTGAGATCCACGTCTTTGAGGGGGCGGCCGTCGCCGTGCGCGGCGAACCACTCGAAGAACTGCTCCAGATCGGTGCGGTAAGCCCGCACCGTGTTGAGCGACATCCCGCATTCGGCTTCGAGATAGCCGAGAAACGGCGCAAGCTGCGCTCGCGAAGCGACCGGCTCCGCCGCGGGGCGGTCGGCCGCTTTGCGGAAGCGGGAGGAGGGCTTTTTCCGTTCGGGCACACGTCGCGCATCGGCGCGGGGGGGCTGCCGACTTCAGCCGCCCACTCGCCGGCCGCACCGCCGGCACATCCCGCACACGCCGACGTCCGCCTTGCTAAGTCAGCACACGCATCATGCGTTGGCGGCTCGACAGAGGTCGATGAGTGAGGATAGCGGATGGAGGATAGAGGATGGACGGAAGCGGGGAGGCCATCCTCCATCCTCTATCTTCCATCTTCATTTTCCCCATGAGGCCGCTGCGGCGTGTAGACTAGCCCGCAACTCGCCCGCGCGCCTCGCGCGGGGCGGCGAACTTGATCTTTTCGACAAAGCGCTGCAACTTGCCGTCGCGCATGCGGCCGGTGACCGACGAGATGGCCTTCACGATGTACTCGTAGTTCACTTCGTAGTCGGGGTCGATCTCGACCTCGATCTCGTCGGCCAGGGGGTTCTTGCCGGCGCCCGTCTGCTGCAGGATGTAGGTGTTGAGCCGCTGGAACGCCGCCGGTCCGCTGCCGTAGGGCTCCTGGCCCGTCACCTGAAGCTGCGCGAGCTGGCCGGTCTCGGGATCGGCGAGCAGCCGCACCTGGATGCTGGTGGGGACGTTGTCGCTCGGCGGCCCGGGTGCCCCGATGGGCATATTTATGTTGAAGTCGCCCTCCGGCGCGACGATGTTCAGCGTCAGCATGAAGAAGATCAGAAGCTGGAAGACAACGTCGATCATCGGCGCCATCGGCACGTCGACCTTCTCGGCCTTCTTCCCCGAACCGCGGACTTTCATGACAAATCACCTGGGTCGTTCGATTTTTGACGCAAAGGCGCGAAGGCGCAAAGGTTCGCAAAGAGAAGAGAGTGACAGGAAGATTGAGGACAGGAAAATGAGCCGGTCGTGATTTTTCTGTCCTCAATCTTCCTGTCCAAGTACTCCAACGCTGTACCGACTCTTCGACCTCTTCCAGATCCTTGCGCCCCCTTTGCGTCTTAGCGCCTTTGCGTTAAATTCAACTCGAGTTCAACCGGCCGTCTCCTCGGCCTTGGCCTTGAGGGCGAACTTTTCGAAGCCGGCTTCCTGCGAGAGCTTGATCAGCATCTGGATCAGACCCGCAGGAACTTCGGCGTCGGCGCGGATGATGAGCGTGACTTCCTTCAGGTCGACGCCGGTGTCCTTGAACACCTGCTGCTCGATCTTCAGCTTGGGGCCGATGTTGGCGACGGGGATGTCCTGCGCCGCATAGAACACCAGCGCCCGCGGATCAGTCTTGTTCCCGTCCTTGTCTCGCTTGTAGCCCACGTTGAGCACCAGCTCGTTGTCTCGCTTGACTTCGGCGGGTTTCGCCAGCCGGTCGGCGGGCAGCTTCACGCGTTCGTCGGCCTGCGTCTGCTCGAAGTTCGTGATCACCATGAAGAAGGAAATGAGCTGGAATACGATGTCGATCATGGGCGTCATGTCGACTTCGGGTGCGGACGACGCCGCGGCTTTGAACTTCATCGGACTGGCTCTCCACAAGAAGCCCACCAGTTGCAACCGGTGGGCTTCAGCAATGCTCAATCGTGTTATTCGGTCGGGGCGGCGGGGGCCGTCGCCGGGGCGGCGCCGCCGGCGGCGGGACGCTTGCCCACCGTCGAGAACCGCGACATCAGGCCTTCGCTGACCATGCCCACCTCCAGCACAAAGCGAGCCACGCGGTTCCGCAGGATGCCGTAAGCCACCATGGCGGGAATGGCCACGAACAGCCCTTCAATGGTGGTGAACAGGGCCGTCGAGATACCGTCGGCCAGTTCGGCGGGCTTGGGTTGCTCGGGCGAGTTGGCGATCACGCGGAAGCTTTCGATCATGCCCCACACCGTACCGGCCAGCCCAATCATGGGAGCCACGCTGCCGATCATCGCCAGGTAGCTCAACCGGTGCTCCAGCGCCATGTTCTCGTCTTCGCCCACTTCCTGCATGCCCTCGATGGCCTCTTCATAGCCGCGATTGAGCTTGCTCAAGCCCGCAGCCAGCACGCGGGCCACGAACGACTCGTCGTTGCGCGCAGCCTCGTAGGCGCCCTGGTAATCCTTGGCGGCCAGACGCTGTTCGAAGTTCTCGATGAAATCCGGCGGAAGCAAGTTGTCCCGGCGGACCTGCAGCACGTTCATCATGATCAAAGCGACCATCACGAACGACATCAGAAGCAGCACGAAGCCGAACAGGCCCGAGGCTTCAATCATCCAGGTGAGGAAGCTGCGCGTCTCGGCCCTCGACTCGTCGCCGCCGTCGGTGCCTTCCGCTGCGCCTCCGGCGGCTTCGTTGCCACCGGCCGCTTCATTGGCCCCGCCGTCGTCCTCGCTGCCGGCGTCGGGATCCTGAAACGCCATGGCCGCCGTCGGCGAGAAGCCCGGCACAACCCCGGCCACCAGCCCCGCGGCCACGAGGCACACGAGGGCCAGCGCCCATCCAGACCCGGCCGGCCGGGTCGTCCGCACTGCATGGATCATCGCCTGTCATCTCCGAAGGAATCGGTTCTCTGGGGTGTATCCTGTCGCGCACCGGCGCGGCTTCACTCGCCTCCGCCCGCTGCGCCGCCAGCCGAAAGACGGCGGGCGGCGTCGCTGGTGGGATACTTCGACTTGAGCAGTTCCTGGGCGTCGGTGGCGCGCTCGGGCTTCCCGGCGACTGTCCAAAGCTGGGAAAGCTGCAGGAGCGCTTCGGCGTGGTACTGCGCCTCGTTCGCCAGATCGGGAATCGCATCCACGTGCAGGTAGGCCAGCAGGGCCTCCTTCGGCTTGTTCTGGGCCTGCAGGCTCTCGCCCAACCGGACGTAACCTTCCGCCAGCGTGCGGCTGTCGCTGGTTTCGGCCTGCTCCAGCACTTCGTCGATCACCGTCTGGGCCTCGGCCGGCTGGTTCTGCCGCTGGAGCGCCGTCGCCTTCCCCAAGAGCGCCCGCAACCGCTGAGCCTTTTCCTGCGGCGTGTCGGCCGTCAGGGCGACGATGCTGTCGAACTCCTGCTGGGCCTCGGCGGCCTTGCCGTCGGCGAGCTTCACGCGGCCGCGGGCGTTGGCGGCGGCCATCTTGTAATCGTCCCAGGGCGCCTGCGCCATTTCGTTGAAGATGGCCAAGGCCTGCTCGTAATTCTTCTTCGCCAGGTAAAGGTCGCCCAGCAGCGACAGCGTCTGGTAATAGCGGAAGCTGTTGGAGTTGGCCGTGCGGAAGGCTTCGAGATCCTTGATCGCCTCGTCCAGCTTCGAGGCATCGGAAGTGAGCGCGAGGCCGGCCTTGGCGCGGGCGATGAGGAACGTAAGGTCGTTCTTGAGATTGGTGTTGGTCGAACTGGCGACTTCGGTCAGCGCCTCCTGGTATCCGGCAAGGGCCTCGGGATAACGTGCGGCGGCTTCGGCGTTGCGGTTGAGGCTGAGCTTGGACGGTTCGCCGTCCCACTCGACGCGGACGATGGTGTTGGCCGGCACCTTCTGCTCTTCCTTCTTGAGGCCGGCCAGAATGGTGATCTCGGTGCGGCTGACATTCGTAATCTCGCCGCGTACGGGCGCGGTCGATCCCTCGACAATGATCTCATCGGCCGCACGGGCGGATATGGAGAAGGCGCCGCCCAGCAGGAAGGCGACGATCAAACTGTGAGTGATGAAACGGTGCATGCTGTTTTGTGCTCCGGCGAATTGCCTTTGCCCCAATGGGGCCAAACTCGATAGCCCAGGGCAACGCCCTGGGAGCGATGAGAGTTAGACCAACCACAGCCCTGAAAGGGCGAAACCGGCGACTCGTTTGTTTCGCCCTTTCAGGGCTTGTGTCCTTTCGTGCGTTCATACCCAGGGCGTTGCCCTGGGCTGTTGAGTTATGCCCCTGTCGGGGCGAAATCTCACGCCGATGGCGGGATGCAGGCGACGGCGGGATCGAATGGCTCCCTTGGCTTCAGTTCGGTTCACTGTCCTGATGGTTTCGGTCCCGAAGTCGGCGAGGGGCCGCCGGCGGCGGGTTTGGTGGATGCGGGTTTGCTGACCGCCGCCGCGGACGTGGCGCCGGTGGCGGGCTTGGCGGTGCGGCCGGTTTGCGGACGCTTCGGCTGCGGACGCCGCGAACGGGGTGCGGCGGCTTTCCTGCCGTCGCCTGCGCCGGCGGATGGCAACGTCGGTGCCGTCGCCGCGGCGTAGACGACGCGGCGGCGGGAGTTCTTCTGCGATTGAATCATCCAGTAGACGATGCCGCCGGCCGCGGCGACTGCTACAACGATCGCCAGAATCGCCATCAGCGGGCTGGAGGCCTCGTCGTCCTTGACGGGGGCGGCCGACGTGTTGCCGTTCGATGGCTTCTCACCAGAGGCGTTCGTCTGCGCGGTGGCGTCGGACGGCTGAGTCTCCGTTTCCGCGATCTGGAACTTAGGCGGCTCGGGCAGCGGTTCGACCTGCGCGATCGCCGCACCGTTCTGGAGCATGTCGTTCTGCACCTGGCGGTAGAGGCCGTCGAACTTCTGCCACCACTCGGTGCCGATCGTCTCGGGCCTTGTGGCGCGGCCGAACATCTCCAGCTCGGTCTTGGCGTGCTCCAGCTCGGCCAGCCGCTTGGGACGGCTGCTTTGCAGGAGGCCGTACTTGCGGCGGGCCTCGGCGGCGTTCAGTCGCGCCTGGAGCCGTTCGTCCTGGTACTGGTCCATGCCGCGTCCGCTCAGTTTGCGGACGATGCCGGCCCAGCCCCAGATCACGTTCTTCTGTCCTTCGATGTCGCGACCGGTGATGGACTCCATCAGATACTTCTGCGTGTCGGCCTGGTTGCTTTCGCCCCACGATTGCAGCACCTGGGCGGCATACATCTGGCCTTCCAGCACGCGCTGGTTCTTCACGAGGATTTCGCTGACCATCTTCAGGGCGTCGCCGTACTCGCCCGCGCTGCGCTTGCAATTGACCAGCCGCAGCTTGACGCCCGTCTCTTTGCCTCCGGGGACGAAGCCGGCCGGCCGCTGGAGGATGTCTTCGTAGGTGCGGGCCGCTTTGTTGTAGTAGGTGTCGGCGCGGGGATCGGTGTTGCCCATGCCTTCGGCGAGGCTGTAGAAGGTTTCCGCAATCCAGATGAGCGCGCTGTAGTTCATGGTGTCCGAGCGCTTCTGAAGCTGGTCGAGGAACTGCTCGAACGACGTGAGCACCTGGTTCAACCGCTCCTGGTCGCCGGCGACCCGCAGGCGCTCGATTTCCGATTTGAGGTTCTCGCCCAGCCGCTGATAGAGGGCGGTGAGCGTCGAGCCATCGTCGTCCTCGGGCATGGACTTCTCGAGCGCATCCATCACCTTGAGGGCTTCGTCGATGTTCTGTGTGCCGACGTAGCTGCGCAGGAGAAGCTGGTAGACGAGGCTGGCGAACGCGGAGCTTTGGATGCCCTGCCTGGGCCGCGGCTGCTTCTCGGCGACGGCGATCGCCTTCTCCGGGGCGTGCGGATCTTCGCGCAGGAGCTTGATGGCCTCGTCGTACTTGCCGTCGTTGATGAGGATCTGGGCCAGCGTCACCTTGGCAGTGATGAGCTCGGCCGGCGGCTGTTTGTCGGCCGCCGTCTCGGCGGCCACCTTGGCCATTCCCGTGCGCAGATGCTGGTCGGCGGCAGATTGCCACTTCGTCAACTCTTCCTGCGGCGGCCGCTGCTCAGCCTCGGCTGCCGACGTACTCAGGTAGGCGTTCCAGTACGCCTGGCCGGCGGCGAGCTGGGCTTCGGCGTAATCGGATGCGCCTTCCGGCACGCTGCTGTACCAGCGGGCCGCTTCGACGGGCTGCTCGCGGCGGGCGTAGATGAGGCCGAGCTGCATGCGGGCCTGCTGGGCTCTTACGCTTTCCGGCCACGTTTCGGTGATGAGTTTACAAACTCGCTCCAGCCCGCCGATCTCGAACGATCGCTCCGGCTCCGGCTCCTTGGATTGCAGGTACGCCTTCACCCATGCGGCCATTGCGAGGTAGGCGGCCTTCTGGGGGATTTCGGAATCTTCTGTTGGGAAGCGCCGGCCGACAAACTCCCCCAGCACAGCCGCATCGAACGGCCGGTCGAGCATGTAATGTGTGTAGGCCAGATAATAGCGGGCCTCGTTGATCTGCGCAACTTCAGGCCGCTCGGCGAGGGCGTATTCCAAGGCAAGGTTCAGAATCCGCGCCGTGTCCCGCAGATGCGACTGCAGATCCTGCTCCAGCGCCGCGATCTCATCGGGACGCTTCTGACCAGCCTGTTCCTGGTCCAAAGCCTGCAGCCGCTCGCCGATTCCCGGATCGATCATCGTGCGAGCCTGGCCGAGGGCCGTGTCGAAATCCCTGGGGTCACCGGGGTCGATCTCCAGCGCCACCTTCAAGCGCGGCACGGCGAACGCCGCCAGATCCTTGTAGCGGCCGGCGAAGCGGGAAATGTCCTGGGCTTCGTTGAGCGCGAGCCGCAGCGTGCGTTCCTTTTCCGCCTTTTGCAGGTCGCGGCGTTTGGCAATCTCTTCCAAGGCCAGCACGCGCTCCCAGCGGATGCCCAGTCCCGTCTGCGTACGGGCGTAAGCTTTGTTCTCCTTCAGCCACTGGTCGGCGGCGTCGACGACCAGCACGTGCTCGTCGCGAAGGTTCTGGCAGATGCACCAGAAGTGCCGCACGTGGCTCTTCAACACCTGCATCGTGCGGCTGGTTCCCGGATGCCCCAAAAGCTCGTTGTAGATGCCCAGGGCCTTGCGCAGGTCGTCCTGCTCTTCGAAGCACTTGGCCTGCCACATGCGGGCGTAGAGGCCAATGGTGATGCTGCGGTACTTGGTGTGAATCTGCTCGAACTCTTCGGCGGCCTTGGTGAGGATGCGCTTGAAATCGTCCGAGTCGCCGGGCCAGGTCTGCGCTTCTTCGTAGGTGCACATGGCGAGGTCGAACTGGGCCTGCATGTAGGCCAGCTCGACCTGGCGGCGAGCTTCCAGTTGCTGCTTCTGGTCGTCCGGAATGTGGACGGGGAACTTCTCGTACTCGGCCTTGTAGCGGTCGTGGGCCTTCTGGAAGACGTCGCGCGCCTGGGCGATCAGCTTACGGGCCTCGTCGCGCATCGCGGGTTCATTGCCCTTGTCGCCGGGGGACTGCAGCTTCCAGATGATGATCCGCGCGTTCTCCAGCAGGATCTTGGCCTGCTCGCTGTTCGCGAGGGCGGAGAGCGGATGCTCCGGGTTGGCCTGCGAGAACGCGGCGAAATGGGCCCGCGCCTTGTCCAGCTCGACGGCCCGCAATTCGGGGCTGAGCGTCCGCGAACCAGCCAGCAGCGTCACACCCTTCTCATAGGGAATGACGGTCTTCACTTCCGGCGGAACGTCCGGCTCGGCTTCGATCCGCTCCAGATATTCGACCGCTGTATCGAAGTAGCCCTTCGCGCGCAGCCCCTGCACGAATTCGAGGTGCAATTCGGCGGCCCACGCCGCCGTCGAGCACAGCGAGAAGGCCGCCGCGAGGGGCACAAGAGCGCGAAAATTCATGGCGCTTGCATCCAGTTCGGCGTAAAGTCCGTAACGCCCGGGCGCACCGGCACCCTTGCAGAAAACCGCCCCGTCCGGGAACGGCCCGAAGCGCCCGGCCGAGAAGTGAGGAAGTCGATCGCGTGCCGCCGCCGAACCGACAACGACATCCGCTTCAGCCAGCATATAGCCGCGAGATTGGGATCGCAAGAAACCGGAGCAGGCGGCAGTGGGGTTCCGTGGCTGGGGCAGGGAAAGCGAGTGGGACCGTGATGGCAACGGCGACGCCCAAGCTATCTGCATTGTGGTTCGTCTCCCGCGATGCCCCAGCGCGTGCGATTGTCGATTGCCGACTGGGGCATCATGCCATCTGCGGGCGACACGCGGAGGACGTGCGCAGTGTCGCACTGCGCTTGGAAGTGGGTTATTGCTTTCCCTGCCCCAGCCACCAGGCCCCACACCGACGCCTCCCGAGTCGCTTCGATCCGCATGGAGAGATTGATAGACTGGGCGGGCCGGATTCACACACGGGGAGCTGCCAATGCTGCGCTATCACGAATGCCATCGTCCGCGAGGTTTGGGACTTGGCCGGTTGACACTGCTTGCCCTGGGCTTTGCCGTCGGTGCGGGCTTCGTTGCTGGAGGTATCGGCGGGCTGACGCCCGCCGCTCGCCTGCTGCGTGCGGAGGACTGGCCGCAGTTTCGGGGGCCGAACTCGTCCGGCATCGCGACTTCGGATGCGCCGCTGCCGGTCGAGTTCTCGGCCACGACGAATGTTGCCTGGAAGGCGGAACTCGGCGACGGCATCGGCTCGCCAGTCGTGGCCGCCGGGCGCGTCTTTACGGCGGGCATGGCCGACGCTTCGACGGTCGCCCTGTCGGCATTTGATGCCGAGACCGGCCGCAAGCTGTGGGAGCGGAGGTGGC
>JAHWKJ010000649.1 GCA_019347905.1 Planctomycetota bacterium | reverse complement strand
TCCGCCGGCTGGTGGGCTACATGCCGGACTTCTTCGGCGTGTACGACGACATGACCGTCATCGAGTACCTGGAGTTCTTCGCCGCCGCCTATCGCATCGACGGCCCGGCCCGCCGGAAAGTATGCGAGGAGAAGCTGGAGCTGGTCGACATGACGTTCAAGCGCGACGCCTACGTGAACCAGCTCTCGCGCGGGCAGACGCAGCGAATCGGCCTGGCGCGGACGCTGCTGCATGAGCCGCAGGTGCTCCTGCTGGACGAGCCGGCCAGTGGCCTCGACCCGCGGGCCCGCATCGAGATCCGCAACCTGCTCAAGCGGCTTGGCGAAATGGACAAGACCGTGATCGTGTCGAGCCACATCCTACCGGAGTTGGCCGACGTATGCACGCGCGTGGGCATGATCGAGAAGGGCCAGCTCATCATCGACGGCTACGTGCACGAAGTGATGAAGAAGGCCCGCGAATCGCTGACGATGCACATCCGCGTGCGGCAGGATCCCGAGCGGGCCGCGGCCTTGATCGAGCAGCACCGCGAGGTGGAGTCGGTGACAGTCGCGCGCGGGCGGATCACAGCCAACTTGAAGAAGGAGGTGGAAGACCCGAGCTTCCTGTCGCGTTCGCTGTTCGAGGCCGGCTTCGACCTCGTGGAATTTCATCCCGAGGAGGTGAATCTCGAAACGGCCTTCATGGAACTGACGAAGGGCAAGCAGCAGTAGCGCGGTCGCACACGTCACGCGCGGAGGCCGGCAGCGCGCAGCCGCTCTTCGGCCCACTCGCGGTCGGCCTCATCCAGCGGAACCGCCGGCGGACCGGAATAGTTGGTCGAAAAGCGATACCCCAGCAGGTCATAGACATTGGTAAACGCCGCCTGCAGGTCCAGCTCGACGTCTTCGTCGCCGGGCAGCAGCGGGACCGGCACCGTCGGCAGCGGATCGCGCAGCCGGATCGGCCAGACTTCCGTCCGCGGACGGCGCTCGGCGCGGGAGAGGAAGACGTAGTAATCTGCCCGCGGCAACTCTTCCACCATCGGCAGCCGCTTGCCCTTACGAACCAGGTCGATCTCCAGCAGGTGAGCCGTGCTGCGCAGGATCCGCTCCCGCTGGCGAAGGTATTCGCGGTGCGGCCGCCCCTGCTTACTCATCGCCGACAGTAACTCGATTGCGCAGATGAGCCGCCCGGTTTGCGTGCCATGGATCCCAACGCTGAAATGCGGCGCCGGTTCCGACGCGATCGTCAAGTCGTCGAAATCAGCATAAATGAGGCGTTCGGTGGTCTCGGCATAATAGTTCGGCAGGAGTGTTGGTGAGAGCTGCCGCGCATAGTCGCAAACCAACTGGTTATGGAATGACAGACAGCGCGAACATTCAAGGTACGGATCCATTCCAGGAAATGGCGACGGCATGGCTGCATCCGCGGCACCGCACGGCACGACGACGAACTACTGCAGTTTAGCGTCCATAGGGTCGCTGGGCTCCAAGGCACCCAGGATCTCGCGGATCAACGCCGGCAGACCGCGACCAGTGACGGCGGAGATCTCCAGCACGGGACGGCCGAGTTCTTCTTCGAGCAGTTCTCGGAGCGGCTGGGCGTCCGGCAGTTCGCATTTGGTGACGACGACGATCTCCGGCCGCGCCGCCAGCCGCGGATCGTACAGCTCCAGTTCGCGGCGGATGGCGCGGTAGTTTTCGAGCGGGTCGGTTTGATCGAGCGGCTGCGGTTCGATCAGGTGGACCAGCACGCGCGTGCGCTCGACGTGCTTCAGAAACTCGTGCCCCAGCCCCACGCCGGCATGCGCGCCTTCGATCAGGCCGGGGATGTCGGCGACGACGAACTGATGCTCATAGCCCACACGGACGAGGCCCAGGTTGGGATACTTCGTCGTGAATGGGTAGTTGGCGATTTCCGGCTGCGCCCGCGAGAGGCGGCTGAGCAGCGTGGACTTGCCCGCGTTAGGCTTGCCCACGAGGCCCACGTCGGCGATGAGCTTCAGTTCCAGGAGCACATTGCGCGTCTGGCCCGGCTCGCCCGGCTCGAACTCGCGGGGCGCGCGGTTGGTGGAAGTGGCGAAGTGTTTGTTTCCCTTCCCGCCCTTGCCGCCTTTGGCGATCACCACGCACTGTCCGTCTTCCGCAAGGTCCTTCAACACGAGGCCGCTGTCGACGTCGCGGAGGAGCGTGCCGGGCGGCACGAGGATGATCTCATCGGTTCCGGCGCGTCCGCTGCGCTGGCCGCCCTCGCCGTGGCGGCCGGATTCGGCCTTCCAGTGACGATGCCCGACGATATTCGCCAGGCTGCCCACGTCTTGATCGGCCCGGACGATGATGTCGCCGCCGCGTCCGCCGTCACCGCCATCCGGACCGCCGCGCGGCACGTGGGCCTCACGGCGAAAGCTGACACTCCCGTCGCCGCCGTCTCCGGCCTGGCAATAGATCGTGACGCGGTCAACAAACATGGACGCGGTTCATTGAGCGATCCGAAGCCGTCATCCGCCGCCGATGGCAGGCAGAAAATGCACTTCGCTCGCCGGCCGCACGCGGGCCAGCAGACCGACGCTGGACACGACGCCATCGACCGCGACCGTCAGCCCCGGCTTCAACTCGTCACCGTCGCACAGCCGCTCGCGGAGGCCGGGGAAGCGCTCGTCCAACGCCTCGATGAGCTGCCGCACGTTCGCGGCTTCGAGTTCGACGAAATCGATCCCGTGCGTCAGCGGTCGCAGCATGGGCGGGATGAACGCGCGGGGCACGGCGGCTACTCCGGCCGCGTGGCGGCTTCGTACAACTCTTCGATGCGCACCTGGAATCCGGGCAGCACGTCTCCGCCATCGAGCGTCTCATTGCGGGAAAGAATCGTGCAGGCCCGGTGCGAGGTGTAGACGTCGCCGGAATCCGGATAGAACACCCACACCAGCCTCACGCCGGCGGCGAAATACTCCCTCACCTTGGTGTGCATCTCCCGTGACTTATTCGTGGGACTAATGATTTCTACGGCAAGGCCCGGCACGACGTCCCAAGCCTCAGTCTCGGGAATGGTCGGCTGGGGCCATCGATCGTACGAGACGAAGGCGACGTCCGGGCGGCGACGAAGATCTCGTGCCGCATCGAGAATGAACAGCATTTCGGTGACCGCGACGCCACGCTTGTGCGATCGGGCGAAGCTGTCCAGCCGCGTTCCCAGCGCGAAGGCGAGGACGACCTGCAGTGCGCCCATCGGCTCCAGCTCCCGGTATTCGCCGTAGACGATTTCATACAAAGCGTCCGACTCACGCTCGGCACTTGTTTGTGGCCGTTCGAGGATGTCTGGCATCGGGGCCT
>JAHWKJ010000648.1 GCA_019347905.1 Planctomycetota bacterium | reverse complement strand
AAGTAGTGTTCGCGTAAGAACCACTCGACACTGGCAGGCAAGCTGCCAGTGCCACACAGCCGCGGCTAAACTTCGACTGTACTCGGGATCCGCCGGATGTTCACCGATGCGGAATCGCACGTTACGATGGCACCGGGCGGCCCGGCAGCGCGCTCGTCCCACGCGGACGGCGCGCACCGGCGACGCGGTTTCTGGTGTGAACCACCTTCCCTTCACCCGGAGCGACTCACATGGCGCAGTTCTGCATCATCGAAAACGACGACGGGCTGGCACTCGCCGATTGTTCGGAAGTCAGCGCCCTCGAGGCGGCCAGCCGCGCCGGCGGACGGCTCGTCGATGCCGGTCCCTACCGGTCCTACGACGATGCATGGGACGCCCTGCTCGCCCTGCAGCGCGATCTGGACGAAGAGGAGACCGAGGCCCTCTAAATCACCGCTGGCGAGTGTGGGGCGCCGGATCCCATCAGCGGGTGGCTGGGGCAGATCAAACCACTGCGGCATTCGAACTTCGCGACCAGCTCGCACGATCGTAAGACTTTCTATCAAAGCCGCACAATGCCCCAGTCATGCGTGAGCCTGTCGCTGCTGGGGCATCGCGTCTGAACCTGCAGCGCGTTTCCCCATCCGGTGCCGCGGCGTTCTGAGGACGTCGGTCGCCGCTTGCCCTGCCCCAGCCACCCCCACACCGAGCTTGTCCCACAATCACTGACGGTGATTCAGGCGATGGCAGCTTCCGATCCCGCCCTCGACGCGACACCGGCCCTCGATTTCACGCTGGACGCGGCGGAGCTGCTCACGGGCAGCCATCCGCACGAGACGGCGGCGATCCTGGAGTCGGTGGGCTTCAGCGATTGGCGGGCGGCCCGCGAGCGGTTCGCGGCCCTGTGTCCGGATGAAGCCTCGCGCGAGGCGTTGGGCCGCTGCCTGCCGATGCTGCTGGCGTCGCTCTCCGACGCCGCCACGCCCGATGCCTCGCTGATCAACTTCGAGCGCTTCGTCCACAGTGTGGACGACCGGGCCGAGCTGTTCGAGTACCTGGCGCAAAACCCGCGGGCGGTCGAGATTCTGGTCAAGCTGTTCGTCGGCAGCCAGTTCCTCACCGAGATCCTCTTGCGGAACCCGGGCTACCTCGAGGAGTTGACGCAGCACCGGCAACTGGCGGATTTCAAAAGCCGCGAGCAAATCGTGGACGAAGCCGGCCTCGCCTGCGATCCCGCGCCGCACCTGTCCGAAAAGCTCGACGCGCTGCGGCGTTTCCAGCATCGCGAGCTGCTGCGGATCGGGGCCTGCGATGCCTTCGGCTTGTTCGACCTCAAGTCGGTGACGGTGCAGCTTTCGCTACTGGCGGACAGCGTCGTCCAGACCTGCCTGCGGCTGCTCGCTCGCGAGCTCGACCTCGACCCGCGGCCTTTCGTCGTGCTGGCGTTCGGAAAGCTGGGTGGCGAGGAGCTGAATTACAGTTCCGACATCGACCTCGTGTTTCTGGCGGAGGGCGATGCGACGCGGTTCTGGCCGCTCGGGCAGCGACTGATCCGCGCCATCCAGGACGCCACGCGCGAAGGCTTCCTCTACCGCGTCGATATGCGGCTGCGGCCGTGGGGCAAATCGGGAGCGCTGGTCAACACGCCCGACGCCCACGTCGAGTACCTCAAAAGGCACGGCATGCTGTGGGAGAAGCAGGCGCTGATCAAGGCGCGGCCGATCGCGGGAAACCTGCAAATCGGCGCCGCCTTCCTGGAGCGCGTGCAGCCGCTCCTGTACTTTCTGCCCGTCGAGGAGCTCCGCAACTCCGTCCACGAGATGAAGCAGAAGATTGAAGCGGGGCTGGAGCGGCAGGGCCGCTCGTGGGGCGAAGTGAAATCCGGCGCCGGTTCCATCCGCGATGTCGAGTTCGTGGCCCAGTTCCTTCAGCTCGCGCACGGCGGCGCCCATCCGGAAGTCCGCAGCATCAATACGCTGGACGCACTCGTGCGGCTGGCGGACTTCGGCTTCCTGCGGGCCGACGAGTACCGCCAGCTCTCCGACAGCTACGTCTTCCTGCGGACGATCGAGCATTCGCTGCAGCTCATGCACCACAAGCAGACGCACAGCCTGCCGGAAGACCGCCGCGAGCTGGGCTGGCTGGCGCGGCGGCTCGACTTCGCCGGGGCCGATGGCTTTCTGGCCCACTACGAGCGGCACACCGCCGCCGTGCGCCGCATCTACGAGCGGTACATCGAAGAGCGCGACGGCGCTGCCGCGGGCGAGGCGTCTGCCGACGAAACGGCCGCCGCCAGGATGCAGCCGGCGTACCTGGAAGCCTTCACCGAGCCGCAGCTTGCCCGGCACGCGCAATTGCTCGCGCGAGTCGCTGCGGACGATCCCGTGCAGGTCGAGGCTCAGCGTGCGGACGGGGACTTGTGGCGGGTGACGATCGCCGGCTACGACCATCCGGGCGATTTGTCGATGATCTGCGGCCTGTTGTTCGCGCATGGTTTCAACATCGTGGGCGGACAGGTCTTCAGCGCCGAGCGCACCCCCGCCAGCGCCGGCGAGCCGCGGAAGTTCGTGGACGTGATCCTCGTCCGCTCGACAAAAGGGAACGCAGCTCTTTCCGTGGCGGCCGAGTGGGACGAGTATCGCGCGGACCTCGCCGACCTGATGCGCCAGCTCGCCGCCGGCAATCAGCGCGAAGCTCATGGCCGGCTGGCCAAGCTCGTGGCCGCCGCCGTCGAGGCGCCGGCCGACAGCGAGCCGGCGACGCTGTACCCGGTGAACGTCGCCTTCGACAACCACTCGGATCCCGAAGCCACCGTGCTGACGATCGACGCCGACGACACGGTGGGCTTCCTGTACGAGCTGTCGAACGCCCTGTCCCTCGCGGGCATTGACGTTTCGCGAATGGTAATCGAGACCGCCGGCGCCCGCGTCCTCGAGACGCTGTACGTCACCGACACCGAAGGCCGCAAGCTGACTGATCCCGCGCGGCACAAGGAGCTGCAGTCCACGGTCGCGCTCATCAAGCATTTCACGCACCTCCTGCCGCGCTCGCCCAACCCGGAGTCGGCCCTGTTGCACTTCCGCGAGTTTCTCGAGCGGCTGTATGAGCGGCCGGGTTGGGTCGACGAGCTCTCGTCGCTGGAGCAATCGGAAGTGCTCGACGCGCTGGCGCGGCTGTTGGGCGTGAGCGATTTTCTGTGGGAGGACTTCCTGCGGCTGCAGCACGAGAACCTGTTTCCCGTGCTGGCCGATGTCGAAGCCCTGGCGCGGGGGAAGTCGCGAGAGGAGCTGGCACGGGAGATCGAGGGCGTGTTGGCGGCGCGGGCCCCCCCCCG
>JAHWKJ010000647.1 GCA_019347905.1 Planctomycetota bacterium | reverse complement strand
AGGCCCCTTCGACCCGGACCAGCGCCAGAGGGACGCCCGCTTCTTCATGGCCACGCTGGCCGCTCTCATTCGCAGCCCGGTCCCGATGCGCCGCGCGCTCGAATCCATCCCCCGCCTGGTTCAGGGTGGAAACGTCGCGGATGTGGATGCGCGGGTGATGAAAGTCCTCCGCGTCAGCCCGCTCGACGACACCAATGTGCTCAAAATCGGCATCCGCAGCAGCGACAGCCATGAGGCGCGGCTGCTGCTCGACGCCATCATCGACAGCTATCAGTCGTGGCTGACCGAGTCGGAGCAGCAGCAGAACGCTGCCTCGCTGGCACTGCTCGAACGGCAGGAACTGGAGTTGACGGCGGAGCTGGAAACGCTGCGCGAACGCTATGCCGAACTCCGACAGGCCGGTCCGCTGGTGGGGCAGGGCGCGGAGGCCACCGAAATCCGCATGGCGGCGCTCAAAGCCATCGATGCGCGTCTGGCCGAAGCCCGCGGTCGGCGGATCGATCTCGAAAGCAAACTCCGCGTCGCCAGCGCTGTGGGACTCGATGGCGCGGGCGACCTGGCCGACGCGGCTGCATCAATGGGCGTCCAGCCGGTCGTCTCAGCAGGCGGTGCGCCGGAGCGGCTCGTGGCATTTCGCCCAGACGGCGAGATCGAACTGGCTGCATTGGCCGAAGAAGCGCTTGTGAAGGAGGTTGCCGCACCGGCGGTGCGATCCCTCGAACGCGGCGCAGGCGCCGCCGCCGCCGCTGCTCTGTTGGCTCCCGGCCGCACGGCGCCCGCGGCCATGGAGCCGGGGCGCATCGACCAGGAAGTCGCAGCCGCCGAAGCGCGGCTGCAGAACCTGTCGCAGACTCTGGGGCCGCGGCACCCGGAAATCCTCGCCTTACAGCGTGAACTGGCGTGGTGGCAGGGGCGGCTCACCGGCAGCCAGCGTGCGGCCGCAGACGCCGGACGTCTGGAAATCGACTCGTTGAAGTTCACCGAAGCGAACCTCATCGAGCTTTACGAGCATGAGCTGACCGAGGCCAAGGCGCTGGATGCGTGGCTCTTGAAGGAGCAGAACCTGCAGGAGCGCATTCGCCGGCTGGAGGACATTCACCAGACGACGTTGACGGCGCTCTCCCGGGCCCGTGTCGCCGATGAGGCTCTGGGGGACGGCCACAGCCCGGTTACGCTGCGCATCCTGGAAGGGCCGGTCGTCTCCGACGAGCCGGTCTGGCCGCAGCCGGCGGTGCTGCTGACGGTCAGCGGACTGATCGGCCTCATCGGCGGTGCGCTATTGATTGCGCTGTGCGGCGCGCGCCGGGCGCCCAAGGCGACCTCGGCCGCCGCCATACAGAACTCCTGAAACCGCGAAAAATGCAGTGGAATCCGGCGGCCCCACGGGGCGCTTCCAGACGACGCAAACCCCCACAGGACTCGGCATGTCGATTCGCTTCCGCGCGCGTCGGACCGCGCCACCGCGCTCTCGGCGTCGCTCGCCCCGTCACGTTCTCGCCCCGGTCGCGGCCGCCATCCAACGCCTGGAAGACCGCGTGCTGCTCTCGTCCGTCACCGCGACGCAGGTGCTCGACGAGACGGCTATCGTCGGCGGCACCGGCGAAAAGCCGCAGTCCAAGGTGTGGGAGCACGATCACACCTGGTGGTCCGCCTTCAGCAACAGCGATGGGGCGCAGGTGTTCCGGCTGGACGGCACAAGCTGGACGCCGGTGCTCAACCTCAGCGGCAAGACCGGCGTCGAAGCCGACGTTGTCGTCGATGGTGACCTCGCGCACATCCTGCTGGAGCGCGACTCCGGGACGGAGTTGGCATCCATCGAATACGTGCCTGGGGCGAATGGCCTGCCCGGCACTTACCAGCTCTGGAGCGTGCGGCCGCAACTCGTCCCGCTGCCCTCCGCCGGCACCGAAACCGCCACCATCGCCGTCGATACCACCGGGCGGCTGTGGCTCGGGCGCGACAACGACGACCGCATCGAGGTGCTGCGGGCCGCCGCTCCCTATGACGTCTGGAGCTCGCCGGTGACGATCGCCGAAGGCATCGATCCCGACGACATCTCCTCGGTCGTGGCCTTCGACGGCAAGATCGGCGTGTTCTGGTCGAACCAGGTCACCGAGCGCTTCGGCTTCCGCGTGCACGTTGACGGCGATCCGCTGCTGGTCTGGTCGGACGATGAACTGCCGGGCGCGAGTTCGGCGCTCGATGTCGGCCAGGGCCTGGCCGACGATCACGTCAATCTCGCCGCCCACTCCGACGGCCGGCTGTATGCCGCCGTCAAAACCGGCTACGACACATCGGGCTTTACCCAACTGGGACTTCTCGTCCGAGAAACGGACGGCACGTGGAGCGTGCTGCACGAGGTCGACGGGCAGGGCACGCGGCCGATCGTGCAGCTCAACGAATTGCACGACAGCCTGCTGGTGTTCTATCGCTCGTCCGACAGCGCCGGCCCGATCGTGTATCGCGAGTCCACCCTGTCCAACATTTCGTTCGGCCCGCGGACGGCGCTCATCGACGGCACCGGCGTCAACAATCCCTCCAGCACCAAGTCGTCCGCCACCGACGAACTGGTCGTGATCGCCGCCGATTCGGCGAACGGCGTGCTGAAATCCTCGCGGCTGTTCTTCGGCGTGCCGCAGAACACTGCCCCGCTGGTCGATGCCGGCGTCGACACCACGATCGTGCTGGGTCAGGCGGCCACGCTGGACGGCACCGTCAACGATGACGGTTTGCCTGACCCGCCCGCGGCCGTGACCACCGCCTGGAGCGTCCTCAGTGGACCGGGAACGGTGACCTTCGCCGATGCCGCCTCCGTCGACACCACCGCGACCTTCGACGTCGTCGGGGATTACCTGCTCCAGTTGGCAGCCGACGACGGCGAGATGGTTTCGGCGGATACCGTCGTCGTCTCGGTGCTGTCGAATGAGGAAGTCTTCACGGCGACGTTTCGCGATGGCGAAAACGACTACGACGGCACGCGCGACACCCGCATCCGCGTCGACCTGCCGGACCGCAACTTCGGCAGTTCCAATACGCTCGAAGTCGATGGCAATCCCGACTTTTCCACGCTGTTGGCCTGGGACCTGTCCCTGCTTCCGCCGGGCAGCCAGGTCGTGGAGGCGGCCATCACGCTGTCGGTCGTCAACACCTCGACGGCCCACTTCGAGCTGTACGAAGTCCTCAAGCCCTGGGTCGAGTCGCAGGCGACCTTCAACCTTGCGGCGACGGACCTGCCGTGGCAGGTTGCCGGGGCGTCGGGGACCGACGACCGCGCCGGCACGGTGCTGGGATCGCTCACGTCTCCAGCGCTGGGAG
>JAHWKJ010000646.1 GCA_019347905.1 Planctomycetota bacterium | reverse complement strand
AAGTGTCCTGCGGCCCCGTCGATGGTGCGATGGGAAACCTGCGAGATGCGGGCGTCGTGCCCTTCACCGGGCACCAGCGGGGGAGCGATTACGCCGCCCGGTCCTCCGGGGTGGCCCGGCATTTCGAGGTCCATGTTGCCGATGCGGAAGACGGCCATGATCGTGCCGCGGCGATCCGCCTCGGCCACCGGATCGACGCCCGGCTCCAGCCGCGTCGAAACCAGCGTCTCGACGCCTGCAATCGCCAGTTCCTGGTGCCGCGGATCGGGCAGGTAGATCACTTTGGTGACGAAGTTGTTGGCCTCGACCTGGTCGAGGTCGGCGTCGGTGATTTCCACCGGCACGCTGTTGTGTGCGAGATAGGCGTCGGTGGTCGGATGGGCCGGATGGACCTGCAGCGAGGGATACAACACGACGCCCTCGCGTCCCGGCACCTGCGTCAGCTTCAGCCGGTAGGTCGCGCCCTGCACGAAGTTGTAGCGGCCGGGCGTGGTGATCTGGTTTTCCGCGTATCCGCCGGGGGTCAGCCAGCCGACGGACATGCCGCGCGGGTTCAGAAAGCGAACCTGCGTGTTTTTCGTCACGAAGGACGGGACCGGCGGCGGGGCCATCATGTGCACACCGGGACCGGGACCGTCGACCATCGGTCCGGGGCGGTCGAGCATGGCCGCGGGCGGCGCGTGGTATTCGCCGGTGTCGAGCACCTGTCCGCCGTCGGTCACACAGCCGACGCAGACGATCACCAGTGTGCCCAGGAGCAGGAAGTAGAACTTCATCGCGTCCCCCTCAGCGTGCGGCCGTTGTGCAAGACGTGGCCGCCCGGCCGAATTACGGATCGAGATTTGCGGTCGACCGGACACTCCGGTTCGGCGTAGAATGCGCGCCTGTCCGCCTGTTTTCTTCGGACAGTCACTTCCGGATTCTTTGGCAAATCCCGCATTTTCGGGACAACATGAACAGACTGCCCAGGTTCACGGGCCTCTCCGCCGCGGCGGTTGTCGCTGCCGGTCTGATTGTTTGGCCTCTGCTTGCACAGGAGACACCGCAGACCAGCGCGAACTCGCAAGCCCCGGCGGCAGAAGACGTTGGGGAGGCCGAAGCTGCGGAGGGGGCACCGTCGGAAGTAGCCGGCGGAACGGCCGAGCCGGCCGAGGCACAGGGCGAAGCGGGCCGTGACGTGGTCGCCAAGGCCCGGGAGAACCTCGTGGGCAAGTCGCTCGAGACCGAACTGGTCGAGTCGATTCGCTTCGGCCGACGCCGCTTTGAGGCCGTCGGCCGCTACCTGCAGGGGCAGAATCTGCAAATGCGGCTGGAGTTCGCCGTCAAAATTGGCGACACCGTGGGCACGCTGCTGGAAGTCTGCGACGGGCAGATGCTGTGGTCGCGGCAGCAGATCGGCGAGGCCAAGCCGAAGATCACCGTGCGCGACGTCCACCGCATTCTGAGCGCCGCCAACGCGGCCGGGCCGTCCGACGAGATGATTCTGCGGGCCGAACTGGGACTGGGCGGTCTGCCCGCGCTGCTGGCGGCGATCGAGCAGAACATGGACTTCGACCCGGCCCGCCGCGAGACGGTCGACGGTAAGGACGTGATCGTCGTCGACGGCCGCTGGAATCAGGCCTTCGTCAGCCGCTGGCAGCAGGCGGGCGCTCCCGATCAGCCGGCCGTGCTGCCGCCCCATGTGCCCGACGGCGTGCGGCTGTACTTCGATTCGCAGTTGATTCCGCGGCGGATTGTCTATTTGAAGAAGCCGCCGGATCGCGAGATCGCGCTGCCGATGCTGTCGCTCGATTTTCGCGACATCCGCCTGAATCCGCCGATCGAGGAGGGCGCGTTCCAGTTCAAGCCGGATTCGAAGGTGTATCAGGAAGATGTGACCGACCGGTACATCGACCGCCTGACGCCGGTGCAACAGTGAAGTTCTGGCGGCGGCGCATTCGCCGCCCGCGTTTAGCCGCGTCCCAACGGGACGCGCGCGATCCGCGCGTCCCGTTGGGACGCGGCTAAACGCTGCTACACGTTTCCTTCGACTCCCTCGGACATGGCGCCCGCATTCAGTTCGTCGACGCACGCACACGAAGGCGCTCCTGCCTCGACGGCCGCCCTGCCGGGGTGGCTGGCGTCGTGCGTGCTGCATGGGGCGATGCTGGCCCTCCTGCTGACTGCGGGCATCCCAAGCTGTACGGCGCCCGCCGATGTCAGCGGCGAAGAGGCCGGTGACTTCCGGCAGGTCGGCATTCATCTGAAGCAGCCGACGTCGCAGCCCGACCGGCCCCAGGACGAGCCTTCTGAAGACGACGCCGCACAAGCTCAGCGGCAGGCTGTCGAGACGCCCGATGCGGTCGCGGCCGACGAGGCGCCGCCGGTGCCGCTTTCGCTGCCGGATGTGTCGGTCCCGCGGCTGGGCCCTGGGGCCGCGGCGCCCGTTCCCGTGGCATCAGTGGACGTGCGCGAGCTGGCGCGGCCCAGTGGTGTCCGCCGTCCGGGCGGGGCCTCGGGCGTCGGTCCCGGAGAGGTCGAGTTCTTTGGTGCCAGGGATCGAGCGACGCAGGTCGTGTACGTGCTCGACTGTTCCGGCAGCATGAGCGGCACGCCGCTGCAGGAGGCCAAAGCGAGACTGCTGGCGAGCCTGGAGCGGCTCGAACAGACGCAGCGGTTTCAGGTGGTGTTCTACAGCGATTCGGCACTGCCCTTACGGCTCACTCGCGAGGCGAAGCCGGAACTGTACTGGGCCAGCGATATCAACCGCACGCTCGCCAAACAGCAGATCCTGGGCATCCGGGCCTTTGAGGCGGGCACCTGGCACATGAAGGGACTCTCCCTGGCCCTGGAGATGAAGCCGGAAGTGGTGTTCCTGCTGACGGACGGCCAGACCGGCATCGGCGCGCGCGAGCTGAACGAGATTCGCACGAGGAACCAGGGCCGCACGCACATCCACACGATCGAATTCGGCGACGGCCCCCAGTTGACGAGCGCGGGCAGCTTTTTGAAGACGCTCGCCGCCCAGAACGGCGGCACGTACCGCTACCAGGACGTGACGCGGTTTGGAGAGCGCTGATGATAGCCGCGCGTCCAATTCTTAGGCTGGCGGTCGCCGTTCTGCTTGTCGTGTTTGCTCCTCTGTGGGCGGTCGCGCAAGGGCCTCAGCGCGACCGCGTCACCTTGCGCAGCGAGCGCTCGGGCGGCCGCACGGTGATCGCCGGCGAGATCGTCGATTACACGGGCGAGCACCTGCTGTTGCGAACGCGGGCCGGCATGGCGCCGCGGTCCTATCCGGCGGACCAGGTGGTGTCTGTCGAGACATCGCAGACCGCGCAGCACATC
>JAHWKJ010000645.1 GCA_019347905.1 Planctomycetota bacterium | reverse complement strand
CGATCGCGCCGGTCGGGTCGAGATCCTCGGCCCGCAGGGGCGAAACCGTGCGCCAGTCGAGGGGCTCGAAGCGCAGTGGCCCGCCGGCGCCCTCGAGCACGTCCGTCACCGAGGTGCCCTGCACGCACAGCGACCCGAGCAGCGACAGCACGAGGTGCGCCACGCATCCGCGATCCCACGGCGAGACAACCGCCCGCGCCAGCGGGTGATCCCCCGGCTGAATCCGCTGCCGTTCACCATTCGCTATGCCGGCTGGCTGGGTGTCGCCGAAGGGCTGCTCCGCTTCGACGGCACCGCCGTGCTCCTGGAATTCGAATGCCGCGACGCAGTGCTGGGACTGGTGCGTTCGAGCCTGCGGGAAGCGCGGATCCCTGTGGGCGAGATTCAGGAGGCGAAGCTGTACTGCGGCCTATTCGCGACGACGCTCGCGGTGCAGTGCTCGACGCTGCGGGCCACGCAGGGCATCCCCGGCAGCACGCACGGCCGCTTCCGGCTGTCGCTGGATCACAAGCGCCGCGACGAGGCCCGCCGGCTCGTCGAGCAGATCAACCGCTGGGAGACGCCCGCGGCGGGCTGAGTCGAGGGTCGAGAGTCGAGAGCCAGACGCAAGCAGATCCGCAAGTCCCTTCTGGCTCTCGACCCTCGACCTCGACCAACAAAGAGACCCGCCGCGGCACACAGCACCGCGGCGGGTCCGGATTCGCGGGGAATCCGAGTTCTCTAAACGGGGTCAGACCCCTTCGCGCTAACGCACGCGGGCCTGGAACGAGATGGTGCCCCCGGTCTCGGCGGGCAGCGGAGCGTCGAGCACGAACGACAACACCACGCTGCCCTCGCCGTTGTCTTCCACGATGATGTCGCCGGGCCGGTCCGAGGTCGCGCTGTCGACGATGTAATCCAGCCGCGGCGTCAGGTTGTCCACGATTCGCACGCGGAGCAGTTGGCCGTCGCCAAAGTTGTCGTATCGCAGCGTGAACGTGATGACGTCGCCCGGTTCGGCGGCGGTGCGGTCGGCGGTCTTGATGATCCGCAGCCGTCCGCGGCCCTCTTTCAACTTGAGGCCCACCAGTTCCTGCGGCTTGAAGGTGACGAGGATCTCCTGTCCGCCGACGCTGCGGGCGGCGAGCATGGGGAACTCTGTCCGCGTCCACACGGCGGCGGCCTGAATGCCGCGCAGCAGCCGCGCCTCTTCCGTCTCGATGAGTTCGCCGGTGCGGAAGAACGTCAGTTCTTCGAACGCGCCCAGGAGCTTCACGTGGTCGGCCACGGCGATGGGCAGATCGACGCCCAGCGATCGGTTGTCGGTCTCCAGTCCGCTTGGGCGCGAGCGAACGCCGAGGCCGATCGGCTGTTCGGGCTGAGCGTGCCAGGTGGTCGCCAGGCGATTGCGCAGGTGACCGTCGGTGATCATTGTCTCCGCGCGCCCCACTTCTTCCACGGCGATGTCTTCATTCGGCCCGCTCAACGTCCGCACGGCGGCGAACCGCGGTGCATAGACGCAGATGCGTGTGCTGGGCGTGACGCGCAGCTTGCCCGTCTCGTCGAGATATTCGCCGACGGTGTCTTCCGTCTCCAGGCCGTGGCGCGCATGGGGACCATAGTGCACCGGCAGGCCGCGGTCTCCGCCGTCGCAGAGGTACTCGTCGAGGTAGTCTTCGGGGCGGGCGGGCGGCGGGAGGTATTCGACGGCGGCCGGCGGCACGCAGGCCGCACCCCATGCTGACGGCGGCAGCATCTGGCGCGGATCGGCCGGCGTGAATTCCGGCGGACAGGCAGAGCCGGGGGTCGTGGCTTCGCGGGCCGCGGAGGCGGGCTGAACTGGTGCCACGCTCGCGGCGGTGGCCGTTCCCTCTTCGTTCAATGGCGATTGCGCGCCAACGGGATTCGTGTCGGCGGCGCCGATCGGTGTGACAAGTGATTTCGTGGCTGGTGACGGCTCGGCCGATGCAGCCGAGGGGTCGACGGCGACGCGGGTGAGCATCGGGGCGAGCGTCGTGCACGAGCACAACAGCGCGGCCAGGAGAGCCGCCGTGCAGTGGACGGCTTGGCGGAGCGAGTGGATCGCCTTCATGGGGTCGCACCTTCCTGCGGAACGGTGGAGGGTGCGGGAGGTTGTTCCGGATCGACCCCCCCTGGCCCCCCCTTGGTAAGGGGGGGAACGGACGCTTGGACGGGGCCGCCGGTGCCCCAGAAGGTGAGGTCGTCGCCGACCGCCGGCAGTCGTCCGCCCAGACGCACGAGCAACAGCGGTCGTCCGGCACGGTCGGCGGCGGCGAGGGCGTTTCGCGTCGGCGGCAGGGTATCGACAGGGAGCATCACGCCCGGCTCGCGCGGGACGGCAAGCTGCGGCTGCTCCAGGTAAATCACTTTCGTCACCAGCCGGCCGCTGGCGGCGGCGGCGACTTCTTCTGATGTGAAATCGAGAGGCACCGGAAACTCGTGCTCGCGTCCAACCGGCGGATGCAGCCGGTCGAGCACTTCGATCGTAGGATACAGCTCGACGCCCGGGAACTCGGGCATGTCGGCGATGCGCAGCCGATAGACATGCCCCGGCAGCACGCTCGCCTGCGCCGGCGCCGCGAGCAGCACAGGCCGCGCGGGCGAGGCATCGTACAAGGTGACGCTGCCGGTCGAAGGCAGCGTGAAACGCACCGGCTGGAACCAGCCCGGCGTAAAGCCCGTGCGGAAACTCGACCACGACGCCGCTTTCCCCACCGGGTCGCGCGCGTCGAGCGGCTGGTACCAGCGATTGCCAGCCACCGGCGGCTGAGCCGCTGCTCGTTCCGTGCTCGCGACCAGCGTGGCTGCCAGCAGGAACAGCGCCCGGGCGGCGCGGCGGCGGTTTCGCAACTGGCTCGGCAGCAGAAGCACGCGAAGACTCACTGTGGGCAAGGCTGGGATGGCTGGGGCAGGTGAAACCTGAGTGACCGCCTATGGTCCCTGCCCTGACCACTGCGGGTAGGCCAGCTCGCCCTCCCGATACACCGGATGCTCTTCCTCGTACTGCACGTGCCTGACCGGCGCCGGAACGCGGATGCCCGGCTCGTGCTTCACGTCGATCAGCATGTGGTCGACCGGCTTGGGAATCTCGTTGTCCGAAAGGTTCCGCACCGTATGCGACTGCAACGAGGCGGGCTTGCCCAGCGGGAGGTGCGGCGGGCCCGGCAGTCCGATCGGCGTGCCGGTGATCGGCATGCCCCACGAGGGGATCGGCCCCATGCCCGCCACCGGGTGCATCGCCGGAGAGCCCGGAGCACTGAAGCCGCCCATGATCATCGCCGGCGGAACGGCGATCGGCCCCGTGCCGATGCCACCGATGGGCATC
>JAHWKJ010000644.1 GCA_019347905.1 Planctomycetota bacterium | reverse complement strand
GCGCGGTCGCCTGCAGCGTCTGGCCCGGCGCTTCGGCGGCCATGCGGGCGGCGGCCAGCTTGCGGAGCTCGTCGTAGACCAGCGGCAGAAGCTGTTGAGCGGCCTGCGGGTCGCCCTGCTCGATCGCAGTCAGCACCCGCGTGACATCGCTCATCGTCAGGTCCGGCCGAGGAGTTCGTCCCCGAGACTCGGCCAAGTATACCGACGGCCGCCTGAGAAAGCGCACGAGCCGCACGACGGGCTGCCGATTCGGCGTCACAAGCCCTGCGGCTCAAGCCGGCTGCAGTTGGGCTGATCGTTCCGCGCAGCGGTCGGTCGGTCAAGAACTTCGAAGATCGATTAGTGAAGATTAGCGGTCATTAGTGTTCCGGCTGCCAGGCAGGGGGAACACTAATTTCCACTAATCAGCACTAATGCGGACCAAGCATGACGCCGGCTGATCAGGGTCAGTCTTCGTCGAGGATGTGGGCCAATTCCATGACGTCGGCGAAAACGGCGTCAGACGCGGCGACGAGGCTGAGGGAGATCGGCTCGTCATCCTCCAGCCCGTTGCCGTCGATGTCCAGCACGAGCGGTCCGACGGAACCGCCGGACGCGATCGCCCGACTGCTGGTGGCGTACACCACCGGCTGTTCGTGCAGAAGGGACGGCGTCTCAGCGGTCGGTCGCGCCGCCGTCACGCCGCGAGCGGGCGGGTTGGGAATCGCTTCCCAAGCCCAGGATAGCGCAGGGGCCGCGGCCGATCGCGATCCGCCGCTCGCCGCCGTTGTCGAAACCCTGAGGTCATCGAACTCGACCGCCTCGGCCTCGCCGGAAAGGACTGGAGCCGCCGCTGGGGGCGGCGGGTCGGCGATGCCCTGCGGGTTCCCGTTGCCGGTGGCGAGATTGAACACCGCCGACGGCGACTGGCTGCCACTAGTGCGGCTCGCTGCGGCCGTGTACTGAAACACCTGGTCGCGGCCGGCGTCGACGATCCATATGTCAGACGGATTCGAGGGGTCGAGCGTGATGCCGGTGGGACTGGTGTTCGTGCCGTCGATGGTCCAGCTTCCCACCAGCGCTCCGGACAGGTTGTACTTGAAGACCTTGTTTGTGCGGTTGTCGTCGACGACCCACAGGTGCGTGCCGTCGGTCTCGATGCCCTTCGGGTTGCTGTTGCCGCTGCCCAGCGCGAAGCTGCTGGTGGCATCGGCGTTGCCGGATGTGCGGCTCGCCGCGCCGCCATAGCGGTACACGCGGTCGCGGCCGCGATCGACGATCCAGATGTCGACGCCGTCGCTGGCGATGCCGTCCGGCGTCTTCAGCCCGTTGGCCTTCCACGATCCCAGCGAGTTGCCGGCGGCATCGTAGACATAGACGAAGTCGTCATTGTCGATCACCCACACGCGCTCTCCCGTGGCGTCGCTGGCGGCGCCGCGGGGATCATTGTTCCCCGAGCGCAGGCTGTAGTTCTCGACCGCCGCACCGGTCGGGTCGTACTCGTACGTCCGGTCCGAAGACGCGTCCACCACGTAGAACTTGGTTGCGTCGTCGTCATTGCGAATCGTCCCCGTCGCCTGGTCATCGACGATGCGCGCGTGCGTCGGATTGCTGAGGATGACCAGCAGGGTTTCGTCCGCCTCGACATTCTCGTCGCCATTGACGTCGATGAGGACGATCGTCGTGATGCTGCCCGCGGCGATGGTGGCCACGGCGGAGGCGGGTGCGGCCTGGTAGTCGTTATCGGCGGTGGTGGCGGAGCCGTCCTGCGTGGCGAAACCGACCGTGACGTCGGCATCGTAAGCGGCGGATAACGTGACGGTGAAGCTCATGGCCGTCGTGCCGCTGTTACCCTCCGTCACCGGGGTCGCGTCACTGATGGAGACGGTCGGCTCGTCGTCGAGAATCGTGCCCGTGCCCTGGCCGTCGATCACCGGAGCGGCGCTGGTGATGTTGACCACGAAGGTCTCGTTGAATTCCCCGCGGCGGTCGCCGTTGACCAGAACCGGGATGGTCTGGGTGAGCGGCTCGCCGGGGTTGAAGGTCAACGTACCGCTGGTGAACTGGTAATCGCCATCCGCGGTCGTGGCGGAGCCGTCGGCGGTGGTGTAGTCGACGGTGACCGGCCCGGCGGGATCGCTGGACAGGGTGACGACGAAGCTGGCCGTGGTCGTGCTGGTGTGGCCTTCGCTGACCGAGACGTTACCGATGGAGAAGGAGGGCTCGCTCGGCGCCAGGCTGAAGCGCAGACCGCTGCCCGTGCCGAAATAGGGGCTGTCGGCGTTGTATGAGATCAGCAGCCGGTTGTCCCCCTGCGGGCCGGCATCCTTGATGCCGACCGTGGCGCTCCCGCCCTCGGCGGATCCGTCGCCGGTGTCGATGTCGGGATAATTGAGCACGAACGGGTCGGCCAGGCTGGATGAGTTCAGCGTCAGGATGGCCTGGAATGTGGCCTCGGACGGGGAACCGTCATATCGCCACACGTTGCTCCATTCGATGATCAGCCGGTCCATCGCGCCGTCGCTGTCCACGTCCTCGAACTTGCCCAGTACGACGTCGGCGAAGTCGAAGTACGTGACCCAGTCGTCCCACAAAGGGGCGATGGTCGCTTCGTCCGGATAGTCGGTCAGATCGTAGTTGGTGTAGTCCCAGTTGCCGGCGCCAAAGGTGATCAGTCCGTTAGAACTGACGAACAGGCTGCCCGCGCCGCTGTAGGCGGTGCCGTAAAAGGCGAACGTATTGCTCCCCAGATCCACGGCGGCGAAGTCGTCGTCCACGTCATCCAGGATGGTGAAGACGCCGGGCGCGCCCGCCGCCAGGTCGATGGGGTCCAGAGCCACCATGCTCGCCTCGTAGCCGAAGCCGTCCGGCCCGGGGCTGTAGTCGATGGTGAAGCTGGCGGTGTAAATGTCGTCGATGGCCTCTCCCTGGATGCCGTCACGGTCCTGGTCCATCAAGTTGCCGGACGCGTCCTGCACGTCGCCGGGGCCGACGAGCATCGCGTAAGTGCCCTCGGCCGACTGGCTGGCGAACGTGACGTCGTACTGTCGGCCGCCGCTGCCGGTCACTTCCGCAACGGTCAAGGGCGTGATGGCGCCGCCAGGACCGGTGAAGCTGCCGATGTCTGCGAGGTCGACGTTGACGACCGCCTCGTTGAAGGCGACGCGCAGGCTGGCCACGGCCGACGCGACGACGCCCGATGGCGTGCTGCTGTTCACGCGCGGACCGGTCGTGTCGGGCGGGGGCGTGCCGGTGGCGGCGGCAGCCGCGTTCAGCCGGCCGCCGCTGACGGTGATGCCGGCCAGGGCGTCGATCGGATCGACAGTGCTCAGCAGGACGTCCTTGATCTCCTGATAGC
>JAHWKJ010000114.1 GCA_019347905.1 Planctomycetota bacterium | reverse complement strand
GCGCCCGCCCTCTTCCAGCGCCCTTCGATCGCCTGCACGATGCGGCCGCGGTCGGCAGATTGACGACCCAGACGTCGGCGCTCATTCCGCGGCGCCGACCGGGGCCAGCGTAAAGCAGACGGTCGCGCCTTCGCCGAGCGTCGATTCGGCCCGGATGCTGCCGCCGTGCCGCTCGACGAGGCGGCGGGCAGTCGTCAGCCCGGCTCCAGCGCCGCCGCCCCTGGCGTCTTTAGCGTGCAGCCGACGGAAGATGCGGAACACCGAATCAAAGTGCTTCTCGGGAATGCCGATGCCGTTGTCGCGCACGTAGAATTCCAGCGGCCGCGTTGCATCGTGCGGCTCATAGCCGATCTGGATCCACCTGTGCGGCTTGTCGTTGTAGCGAAGGGCGTTGTCGAGCAGCTTTTGGAAGATGATCTGAACGCTGCGGCGGTCACAGGGCACCACCGGCAGCGGCCGCGGAATTCGCACTTCAACGGGGCCTTGTTCGAGAGCATCTTTCAGCTCATCGAGCACTTCGCCGACGATGCCGTTCAGATCGACGTCGGCGATGGATAAGTCGCCGCGGCCCGCGCGGGAGTATTCCGCGAGCGCGTCGATCATCGCCGTCATCTGGTCGGCCAGTTGCGGGAGCGCCGCGAGTTTTTGACGGCTGGCCTCGTCGACGAGATGACCGGCGTCTTCGAGCACGAAGCGGGCGTAATGCGCGATGCCCCGCAGCGGCTCCTTCAGATCGTGCGAGACGACGTACACGAATTCATCGAATTCGAGCTGGCAGCGGGCCAACTCGTAGTGCGCCCGCTCCAGTTCGTCCGCCTGGCGATCGTGTGGGCTCGAGCGGCTCATACTACGCGGCGGCCGCCGGTCATTGCACGTTCCACACGCCGTTCTGGAAGGCCTGCTGCACGCTCACCGACTGGCCCTGGTCCGAAAAGATGTTGTTCGACCCCAGGAACACCGTGAACTCGTGCACGCGGCGGAAATCGTTGACGAAGTTGCCCGGCGGCGGCCAGTTCTTGCCGGGATCGTTGTTCGTGTAGACCGCGATGTCGCTGAAGCGGCGGCTGACATCCAGGCTATCGCCGGTATTGCCGTCGAAGAACAGGTTCAGCCGCGCCGTGTGGTCGAGGAACACGAAGTCGTCGTTGGGGTTCGCGTTATTGATGGCGTTGGGGGGATTGGATCCCGAAACGAACGAGCCGGTGCGGAAGTCGCTGTTGAGATTTCCGCCGAAGGTGTTGTTCGTCACCGTGGCGTTGATGGTCGAGTTGGTGCCCACCTGCAGGAACACGCCCTCGCCCTGCGCGAGGCCGGTGCCGTTGTTCTGAATGATGTTGCCGTCGAGCGTGAGGTTCACGTTCAGCTCGGTCGGCCGATAGCGGTAGTTGCCGCCGTAGGCGCTGCCCAGGCTGGTGAAGGGGGCACTGTCGGGATCGTAAGGCGGCATCGGCTGCGTATTGGTGCCGGTGGCGGCCGGATCGCCGGGGATCGTCACGCGGAAGAACTGGTCGCCGTTCGGGAATGCGATGTCGCCGGGATCGGTCCGCACCAGGATGCCGTGGCCGCCGTTCGAGGAGATGATGTTCGGATTGTTGCTGAGGCTGCGGTCGAAGGCGAGACTGCCGTCGAATTCGCCCCGCAAGAGGACGTTCACGCCGTCGCCGGCATTTCCGGCGATCGTGGTGCCGGAGAAGGTGACATCCATCGAGGCAGAGGCAAAGCCGGTGTTTGCCGGGCCGGTGCCGTCGATCGTCAGGCCGTTGCCGCCGTTGCGCAGCACGATGCTGTCCACAGCGTTGAGCGTGGGCGAAGTGCCCGAGCCGGAGAAGGTGAGATTGATGCCGTCGCCTGCGTTGCCGGCGATGATCGAGCCCGCGCCCTGGCCGCCGAGATTGATGACGGGATTCGCGCCACCGAAGGCCGTGATGCTCAGGCCGTGCCCGCCGTTACCCTCGCCGGCATTCAGTCCGCCGATGAGCGTCGAATGCAGCGAGACGGTGGGCGAGCCGACGCTGCTGGCGACCACGCTGACGCCGTGTCCGCCATTGCCCTGGATGACGGTCGCGAAGTTGGGGTTCAGGCCGCCGTCAACCACGATATCGGGGCTGGAGGTGCCGCTGGCGGTGATGCTGATGCCGTCACCCAGGTTGCCGCCGATGACCGTGTTGGCGGTGATGCTGGTGATATTGACGAGCAAGGCACCGTCGCCGGCGGCGGTGAGCGAGAGACCGCTCTGGCCGTTGCCGAGGAACGAATTGCCGTCGAAGACCGAGCGGCCCTGCGCGAGGTCCACCAGGGGGTTTCCAAACACCGAGTCTTCGCCGGTGAACACGCTGACGCCGTTGCCGGCGTTGTTGAGGAACTGGTTGCCCATGACCAGCGCCAGGAGCACGGTGTCGCCGTCGAGGTTGAATTCGGCCCCGTCGCCGCCGTTGGAGTCGAAGGTGTTGTTCTGCACGAGCACCTGGTTGGGCGTGTCCTGTCCGGCGGGGTTGTTGGGATCGCCCGAGTCGCCGCCCTGGGCATTGACAGTCAGGCCGCTGCCGGCGTTTCCGCTGGAGTCGTTGCCGATGACGCTCGCATTCAGATTCGAGTTGTCGTTGCGAGACAGATGAATCCCGCTGCCGTTGGGCGAGCTGGCGCCGCTGGTGCTGGCATTATCCACCGTGCCGCCGATGGTGTTCGAGAAAAGGAGCAGGTTTCCCAGACCGGTCCCCTGGGTGGACACGCCGATGCCGAAATCGCCATTGCCACTGAACGAGTTGTCGGCGACGAACAGGTTGAGATTGCCTCCCGACGTGAGTGAACTGCCGATCGTGGCGTTGACGCCGCCCAGGCCATTGCCGGAGAAGGTGTTGTTGAAAATGCCGACGCCCGCGGCGCCGTTGTTCTGAACGAACAGCTCGATTCCGCCGCCGCCATTGTTGGAGAAGTCGTTAGGATCGAGGCCTGCCCCGCCAAGGTTGAGGTTCAACTGGCTGCCGTTGCCGGTCGAGGAGAGGACGAGCCCGGCGGCGCCGTTGCCGTTGAACTGGTTGCCGCTGATATTGCCGCCGTTGACGGCGCCGCCGTTGCCGGCGTGAATGACCATGCCGTTGCCGGCGTTATTGCTGGTCGAGTTTCCGGTCCACTGCTGAACATTGACGGTTCCACCGTTGGTGGCGCTGATGGCCACACCCGTGCCGCTCGGCAGGTTCTGGAGCAAGGCTTGGGTATCGCCGGCATTGTCCAACAGCAGGTCGATATTGTTCGACGCGGGCGTCTGCGCGTGCGCGGGTGCGGTCGCGAACCCGGCGGCGGCGAGAATGGCCAGCGAAGCCAAGAGACGGGAGACGATGCTGGTCGTGCGTGGGGCGATCACGGTGGAACCTTTATGGTGAATGCCGGCGACAGTGCGAGGTCTGCCCGCCAGGTTTGGTTCGAGCGTCTCTGTTGAGAGGTTGCTGAAATCGAAGTTAGCAGTCGTCCGGAAGAGGGGCAAGAGCCGCCTCGTTCCAGTGCGGCTCGTCACTCCGCGCCATTCTTTGCATTCGCATCGACAGCCAGTGTGAATCCGCCGTCGAGCACCTTTCCATTTTCAATCATGACCCAGTCGGCGATTTCGGCGGGCGCCACGCTGCGCAGTTCGCCGTGCCGTACGCCGGAAAGCATCCCGTCTTCGTTGTTCACGCGGCCGGTGAACCGCTGCCCGTCGTACTGCACGTCTTCGAGCCAGACGTATTTCCGCGTGCCGTCTTCCACGACCACAAACCGCACCAGGAACAGCCGGCCGGCGGGTGCGTGATCCTTCACCGCCTTCAGGAGCCGCCCGATCGTCTGCCGGGCCTGTTGCGTCCCCTGCAGCAGGCCCAATGACCCCTCAAAATCCCCCGCAGGCACTTTGGCCGGAGGTTCTGAGCCGCAGCCCGCCAAGGCAAGCACAGCCGCGGCCAACCCCCCGGAAAATGTCCGACACGGATTCATCAGCGGCCCCTATAATAAAGAACGCAAAGCGGACGGGATTCGGACGCGTGCGGTCGCGAATTTCTGAAAAATTGTCCAAAAGTCCAGAGGGGCGGCCGGACATCCCTCTTACGGACTGAGGATCGCAAGCGTTGGAAGTCTTTCCGGGACAGCCATCATTCGGGGTCGCCCGAGAGGCGCACGTTCGCCGGTCGCGGCGGCGGGGCTTTACCCTGATCGAACTGCTCGTCGTCGTCGCCATCATCGGCGTCTTGCTGTCCCTGGTGCTGCCGGCCGTGCAGCAGGCCCGCGAGGCGGCCCGCCGCACAATGTGCAAGGGCCGCTTGTCGCAGCTCGCTCTGGCGGTGCTGAATTACGAGGAAGCACACAACGTCCTGCCGCCCGGATACGTCACCGCCACGGGCGGCCGCAGCGAGCCCGCGTGGGGCTGGGCGGCCATGCTGTTGCCCTACCTCGAACAGCGGCCGTTGTACGACGGGCTGAACCCCGGCCCCCGCCGGCTGATACAGGTTGTGGACCAGTCGCCCGAGCTGGTGCAGATGCGGCTCCCAATGTTCGTTTGCGCCTCGGACGACGGCGAGCCGCTGAGCGATCCCGAACGCCAGATCTTTCGGAATGCGGCCCTGGCCACCCGCCGCGTCGGCCGCAGCAATTACGTCGGCGTCGCCGGGACGCAGCTCGAGCTGGAGACCTCCGCGGGGAATGGCGTCTTCAGCCGCAACAGCTCCGTCCGCATCGCCAACATCACCGATGGTCCCAGCCAGACGCTGCTCTTTGGCGAGCGTCGCTCGCGCGACCACAAGGCGGCGGTCTGGTGCGGCGTCGACACAGCCAAGCCGGATCTGACGCCGGACCGTCTGCGCAATTTCGGGCCGGTGTACGTGCTGGGCGCGACCGGTATCCGGCCGAACGCGACCGCGTCGCTCGACGACCTGATGGGTTTCTCCAGCCGGCATCCCGGCGGCGTCCAGTTCGCCGTCGCCGACGGTTCGGTGCGGTTCCTGTCCGAGAACATCAACCAGACGACGCTGCTGCGGCTGGGCAACCGCCGCGATGGTGAGGCGGTCGGCGAGTTTTGATGCTAAAGTAGACCGATCGCTCCGCGACCGGCGTTTCGGGTCGCGGAGCGACCCGCCTACTTTGGGGAGAGCGACCCGAATGATTCCCTGGTCTTCATCAGCCGCCCTCAGCACGCGGCGGACGTTTCTCGGCCGCTCGGCGTGCGGACTGGGAACCGCGGCGCTCGCGACGCTGCTCAATCCACGCAACGGCTTCGCTGCACAGTCACCGGAAAGCCGCCAATCGCCACTCGCTCATCTCGCACCGCGGGCGAAGCGGGTGATTTTCCTCTGCATGGCGGGCGGCCCGTCGCACCTGGAGACGTTCGACTACAAGCCGAAGCTGGCCGAACTGGACGGCGTGCCCATGCCGGAATCGTACACGGCGGGGCAGCCGATCGCGCAGCTTCAGGGGCAGACGCTGAAGTGCCTCGCGCCGCAGACGCGGTTCCGCAAGTACGGCGCATCCGGGCAGGAGATCAGCGATTTCCTGCCGCACATCGCCCGGCACGCGGATGACTTGTGCATCGTCCGCTCGATGCAGACCGACCAGATCAACCACGATCCGGCCCATACGGTGATGAACACCGGCACGTCCATCTCGGGCCGGCCGAGCATGGGCTCGTGGATGCTGTACGGGCTGGGCTGCGAAACGCAGAACCTGCCGGGATTCGTCGTACTCACCTCCGAGGGCGGCCGCAATCCGCAGCCGATTTCTTCGCGGCAGTGGCACAACGGCTTCCTTCCGGGACGCTACCAGGGCGTCGAGCTGAAGTCGCAGGGCGATCCGGTGCATTACGTGCGCAGTCCCGAGGGGGTGTCGCTCGCTCAGCAGCGGGAGCTGGTCGAGACGATCGGCGCGCTGGACCGCGTCCGCAACGAGACGGTCGACAATCCGGAACTGGCCACCCGCATCCGTCAGTACGAACTCGCCTTCCGGATGCAGACCAGCGTTCCGGAGTTGATGGACCTTTCGGGCGAGACCCGCGAGACGCTCCAGATGTACGGGACCGAAGGGGCCGATGGCAGCTTCGCCGCCAATTGCCTGCTGGCGCGCCGTCTGGCCGAGCGCGGCGTACGGTTTATCCACCTGTACCACCGCGGCTGGGACCATCACGGCGATCTGGTGCCCTACATGAATACCTGCTGCGGCCTGACCGATCGTCCGACCGCGGCACTCCTGACGGACCTCAAACGGCGGGGCTTGTTCGACGAGACGCTGGTGATCTGGGGCGGCGAGTTCGGCCGCACGCCCATGTTCCAGGGCAAGGGCAAGCACCCGGGGCGCGACCACCACATTCGCGGCTTTTCCATGTGGCTGGCCGGTGGCGGCGTGCGCGGGGGCGTGACCTTCGGGGCGACCGACGAGCTGGGTTACCGCGCCGTCGAAAACGTCGTGCACGTGCACGACCTGCACGCGACGATGCTGCACCTCATGGGCCTGGACCACGAGCGGCTGACCTTCCGCTACCAGGGCCGCGACTTCCGCCTCACTGACGTATCCGGTCGCGTCGTACGCGAGATCCTGGCGTAGCACCGTTTAGCCGCGACTCGCCAGAGGAGCGCTTGCGTGTGCGATATTCCGCACCCGCGCTCCTCTGGCGAGTCGCGGCTAAACGTCGCGTCAGCGGTCGCTGTACTTGCGGAGCAGTTCTTCCGGAATGTCGCCGCGGCTGCGGAGGCTTTGGTCGAACTCCTGAAAGAGGCGTTCCCTCCGCTGCCGCTCCTCGTCTACATCCTGACCCTGCGCGGTCGACGACACATTGGGCGCAAAGGAATCGCCCCCAGGCCGAGCGGGCCACGCGACCGGCGAAACGGGTGCCGCAATCGAGGTCCGTTCGCCCATCGAGGCGTCCCCCGTGACTGGCGGGCTCCACAGCGAGATCATCGCCAACACGGTCGCGGCGACGGCCAGACCCGCCACCCAGCCATTGAACGTGGCCACCCGCTCCGCCCGCCGTTCCCGCGACAGCCGCATCGACAGAGTCGGCCAGACACTGTCGTGCAGAGGGTCGGCGGGGACCTCCGGCTCGTGCAGCACCAGCAGCGTCGCCTGCATCTCGTTCCAGTGGCGGCGACAGGAGCTACAGGAGGCGAGATGCTCGTCCAGGAGTGCTTCCGCGGCGTCGTCCAGATCTCCGCCGGCCAACAAGGCGATTTCCGCCTGCGCCCGCTTGCAGTTCATTGCTCGTCATTCCCGTTCGGGAGGCGGGGCGGAGGCACCCTCCAGCCGCCGCGCCCATAGATCTTTGAAACGGTTTCGTGCTTCGGCCAGCCGCCAGCGAATCGTGGCCTCCTTGCGATCGAGAATGGCGGCGATTTCCGACGTCGAAAAGTTCTCCAGGTCGCGAAGCACGAGGACCGACCGATATTTTTCCGGCAAGTGCTCGAGAACGGCCCGCACTTCCTGGCTCAGATCGAGGCGGCTGCGAGGGTCGGGCGAGGCGGGATCCGGATGTCGGTCGCTGGGAGCGTCGCTGAACACCGACCAGCGGCCGCGGCGCTTCCGCTTTCGCAGATGGTCGAGCGTCAGGTTGACGCCGATGCGGAACAGCCACGGACCAAACCTCCGCGACGGATCGAACTGATCCAGCCGCTCGTACACCCGCAAAAACGTCTCCTGCACCAGGTCGCGAGCCAGTTCGATGTCGGGGACGAAGCGGACGATCACACGCAACAGTCGCCTCTCGTACCGCAGCACGAGTTGTCCGAACGCGTCTTGATCGCCCCGGCGCGCATCCTCCACCAGTCGCGCATCGCTGGCCGCAGATGCCGACGGCGCTTCCTCGCGGTCCCGCGGTTTTTTCGCAGGTCGGATCGTGCGGCTCGGCGCCATCGTCTCCTCGATCGTTCGAGCTCAATGATTCTTACGATATCGGTCGGGCATGCCGTTGGGAAAAGATCGCCTCCGGCTGCGGGAAGTCCAAAGATCAGAACCCGATCCGGAAATGGAACTCGGACCCGTAGGGCGGCCCATAGTAACGATACCCGTATCCGCCGTAGTACGCCCCGGAATAGCCGGGATAGCCGTAGCTGTAGTAGCCGGGCGAATAGTACGAAGTGTACGAAGGCACATACCCATAGCTGTAGCTGTACGGGCGGTTGGAGTGGTAGTACGGCCGGTACGAATGCGAGTAGCCGTAGGTCGGGCCGTAATACGTCGTGTACGGCGGCGTCACGTAGTGGCTGCGGGGGGCATAGGTGTACCCCGGATAGCGATACCAGCGCGACCCGTGGCGGTGGTCGACGAACTGCGTCTCGACGTCGCCGGCAAACGTTGCCACGCGGGCGTCCACGCCGGGTGTCGGCGGGTCACCGGCCCTCGCCGGCACCGCCGCCATCGCCGCGCAGGTCGCGAAAGCGGCGCAAGTCAGGATGAGTCTCATGGCTGGGTCTCCTCAGAAGGCGTGTGTCTACCCCCGCGATCACTAAGCGGGACAGAGCGCGGCCGCGCGCGATAGCCGCGATCCGAGGAGACGCAATTGGCGTTCCAGAGCCACGCCCCGCGACTATCTCACGTCCATCCAAGTGCGCTTCTTCGCACTCTTCAGCACCGCGTCGCAGACCTGCTGCGTTTCTAGGGCGTCGCGGAACGTGGGCGACACAGGCTGGCCCTGCGCCAGGCCCTCGAGGAAGTCCGCCACCTGGTGTACGAAGCTGTGCTCGTAGCCGATCTGGAGGCCCGGCACCCACCAGTGCTTCATGTAGGGCATGTCGTGGTCGGTCACGTGGACGGTTCGCCAGCCGCGCACGAGGGAATCGTCGCGGTGGTCGAAGTAGCCCAGGCGGTGCAGGTCGTGCAGGTCCCAGGTGATCGACGCGTGCTCGCCGTTGATCTCGAACGTGTACAGCGCCTTGTGGCCGCGGGCGTAGCGCGTCGATTCGAACGTCCCCAGCGAACCGTTCTCGAAGTGGCACAGAAAGGCGCAGGCGTCATCGATGCCCACGGGCTGCTTCTTGCCGGTCTCGGCGTGCGGACGCTCCTTGACGAACGTCTCGGTCATCGCGTTGACGTCGGCGATCGAGCCGTTGAGCCAGATGGCCGTATCGATGCAGTGCGCCAGCAAGTCTCCGGTGACGCCGCTGCCGGCCGCATCCACGTCCAGCCGCCACGTCGCATGTCCTCCCTGCGGGACGTCGGCCGAGATCGTCCAGTCCTGCAGGAACTGCGCCCGGTAGTGGAAGATGCGCCCCAGCCGCCCCTCGTCGATGAGTTGTTTCGCCAGCGAGACGGCGGGCACGCGGCGGTAGTTGTACCACACCATGTTCAGCACGCCCGCCTTCTCGACGGCGGCGCACATCTCTTCGCCCTCGGCCGCGTTCATCGCCAGCGGCTTCTCGCACAAGATCGCCTTGCCGGCTTCGGCGGCGGCGAGGGCGATCTCCTTGTGCAGGTTGTTGGGCGTGCAGATATCGACCGCATCAATGTCTTTGCGCGCGAGCAGCTTCCGCCAGTCGGTTTCGATCGACTCATAGCCCCACCGCTCGGCGAACGCTTGCGCATTGGTCGCGTTCCGCGCGCAGACGGCCTTGAGCACGGGCCGGTACTCCAGGTCGAAGAAGTTCGACACCTTGTGGTAAGCATTGGAATGGGCCCGGCCCATGAAGCCGTAGCCGATCATGCCGATGTTGAGGGGCCTGGTCATTGGCGGAAACCTTTGTCTTTCAGAAGTTCGTCGGCCCAGCGGGCGTCGTCGTCGCTGAGCGGGGGCATCGGAGGACGAGTGTAATCGAGACGGTCCTGATAAGGCCCGATCTCGTAGGCGCGCTCGACCGCCTCCTGCAAATCGAGCACGGCGTCTTCATCACCCATCTTGAGTGGAACCCGAATCCGCGGGAGCCGGTCTCGAAGCCGGATCGGATATACTTCGTATTCGTCGGCTTCGCGGCGCACCAGGTTGACGAGGTAGTCCCAGGGCCGCAGCCGTTCCACCACACCCGGCGGAACCTCGAGGACATGCGGCCCTCGACGAATCAAGTCGATCTCAACCAGATGCACGCCGGCATCGCGGGTCTCCTGCTGCTTTCGTTCGTACAGCTTCCGGCCGTCGGTATCGAGCTTGTTTGTCGGGCTGAGAAACTCAATCGATGTGATGACCCGGTGCCCAGCCGCATCGACAATGTCTACAAAGCCTTCGTGAACCTCAACCTCGCTGCGTTGCACACGAATTGGCTCATCCACTTCGATCACCGCCGCGGAAGTCCGATCGCCGCGTCGCTCGGCCGGCTGTCGCCTGATTACGGCAACGTCTGGATACACCGAGCGCTCGGGCTGCGTAAGCCACACTCGCTCGCCAGGGTTCGCATAGTAACCCTGCTGACGAAGCCGCGGCTGGAGCAACTCCACCGTGACGATAACCAGGATATCGTGAAATCCCGGCCATTCAGTCGGACTTTCAAGCCAAGGGTCCATGCCGGGGAAGGGGCTAGGCATCGTCGCTGTGCTCCATAGCAGATCCGTCGGTCACTCGCTCCAGCCGTGCGCGTCGCGGACGGCCACCATCGCCGCCAGGATCTCGTTCCAGGTTTCGGGCTTCTCCATTGTCGCGTTGGGGAACATGCAGCCGTCCCAGCAAATGTGCTGGAAGCGGCGGTGCGACTGGCCGTCGGGACCGCCCTCGCGGAGCCAGTAGCCGGCCCGCTTGACGATGTCGAGCTTCCCGTTGGGATCCTTCGGCAGGCAGTGGCGGCCGGTCTTGTCGTGGCTGCCGGAGCCAAACACGGTGGCGTCGTTCTGCGCGACGTGGAAGTCGATCGTCCACGGGCGGAGCGCGTCGGTGAGCGTCTTGTAGGCGGCGTCGAGTTGTGCTTCGTCGTTCCAGTCGAAGTCGCGCGGCAGGATGGCGTCTTCGGGCGCGTTGTAGCCCAGCAGGTACAACAGCGTGTGGGCCATGTCGGCCTGGAAGCCCAGCACGTCCTGGCGGTCGACGCGCTCCAGCAGGTCGACCATTGTTTTCAGACTATGCATGCCGCCCCAGCAGATTTCGCCTTCGGCGGCCAAGCGTTCGCCGTGGTCGGCGGCAATGTCGCAGGCCTGACGGAAGGTTTCGGCAATCTTCGCCTGGTTCTCTTCGGGTGCTTCAGTCCACTGCGCCGGGCCGCAGGCAGAATCGATCCGCACCACACCGTAGGGCCGCACGCCCCGTTCGCGGAGTTTCTGCGCGATGCGGCAGCCCTTCTCGACCTGTTCGAGGAACTTTTTCCGGCCCTCGCCCTCATCCATGGCCGACCCGCCCCCCGTCGGCGGCCACACCGGCGCGACCACGGAGCCGATGACGAGATTCCGCGACCGCACCTTGTCCGCCAGCCGCTTGAGGTCGTCATCGGACGCATCGATGTCGACGTGCGGCGCGAACAGGAACAGATCGACGCCGTCGAACTTCGCGCCATTCACGCGGGCGCTGGCCGTGTAATCGAGCATCGTGTCGAGATCGATGGGCGGGTTCGCTGTCCCCGGCTCCTTCCCGACGACCCCGGGCCAGGCGGCGTTGTGCAACTTTGGATACGTATTAGGCATGAACGAGGTTCCTTCGTTTGATGGCGTATACGCCGATCTCGGGGGGTGGGATCAGATCGGCAGGTAGAACACGAGGTTTTCGAACTCCGTTGGCTCCATACACCCATCCATCAATTGCAGGTCTCGAACCAACTGGCCGACCGAGACGAAGTCCTGATGTCCGTAGACGATTCCGGGAAAGATCCTGCCGGCTGTCTGTCGGCGACGGGCTTCGGCGAGGAAGTCGCGATCGAATGTGACCAGGATGCGTCCCAAGTGCACGGCTCGATCGAGAAGATCAGGATCGCGGGCCTGGTCTTGTCCGTCGTCCTGGGCTCTGAGAACATCGATTCCGCGGGAGCGGAGCTGGGTCGCAGCAGCGCCATGCACGTTGACGTCGAAGTAAAAGCGAAGACTCACGATTTGCGGTGCTGTTTCATCTCGCGGAGCCGCTGTTGAGCGGGCAGATTCTCGGTCTCCGACCGCAGGCGTTCGTACTCTCGACGCGAGTGCTCGATCTGGGCATTGATCTCATCCGTATGGTCGTAATAGTAAGCTAGCGCGGCATGGATCTGGCCCAGTGAGAGGTCAGGATGCCCCTCGTGGATTTCTTCCGGCGAGAGCCCCCAGGCGGTCGTTTCCAGGATCACGTGCACGATCTTGAATCGAGTGCCGGCAAATCGCGCAACGCCCTGTGCGTCGACTTCGATGTGCGGATAGATGACTGCGGTCATTGGCGCTCTCCGGGCATCATTCCGTCGCATGCTGTAGGTAGTGGACGCTTCCGCCTCCGGCACTTGAAGTGTGCATCGGCGCGATGGCTACTCGTCTCGCACGGGCGCTGGCATTTCCGCCGACAGTTCTTCGGCCTTCCATTGCTGGACCTGGCGGCGCATTTCCGCCGCGGAGATGCCGCCCTGTTGGCGGTACGACTCCCGCGATCGTTGGACGATGTCGCGCAACGTGGGACCGCCGGAGGGGGCGATCTCATTGTACTCGATGGGATGAGGACCTGGCGTCGAATCACCGTCGTCAATCGTCGATTGCGGTTTGCCCGGGGGATCGGTCATTTCCTCCAACCTCCCAACTCCGGCGCGTCGGGTTGCGCGTCCGGGCCGAAGTACCGCAGGCCGACCAGTGGCTCGCTGCCGGTGTTCTCGAAGGTGACGCCCGCGGCGGCGGCTTTCGCGCTCACGAAGATTTCGTCTTCGGTCGATTCGCCGTAGCGGATCATCACGGGCGTTTGCAGCCGCAGTTTGCCGGCGCGGCCTTCGCCCTGCACGGTGATCCAGCCGTAGGCGCCGCCGTCTTCGATCGTGCACTTGGCGCCCGGCAGCAGCGTCAGTTCCTTCGCGGTGAAGAGCTGCTCGCCGTTCACGCGGCCGTAGACGATCCAGCGGTCGAACCAGCCGTCGCCCTTGGCGGCGACGATCGGCTCCAGGTAGTGGTGGTCTTTGAAGTGCGTGTCGACGTTGGCCTCCCAGTCGAGGGCATCCACCAGGTACTCCAAGTCGTTGTGCTTCTCTTCGGGGAAGTCTTTCGTCAGCAGACTCCGCGGCACGGGCCGGCCTTCCACCAGCGACTGGAACATGCCGAACACGTCGCTGCCCCACTGCGGCTCGTAGGTCACGAGGCTCCCCGGAGCGTGCAGGATGCAGGGCGGCACGAGCCAGCCGGTGCCGGGCTTCAGGCGGTAGGCCTTGGAGAGATCGAGGATGCCGTTGTCGCCTTCGTTCCAGCGGGCGAGGCAGTCGACCACGTCCTGTTTCGTCGTGCCCGGTTCCAGGCCGAAGAACGTGTAGGGGAAGTTGTCGCCAATGGCGTTCATCTGCGGCGGGAAGTAGTACGACTCGGGCTTGCCTTCCTGACCGACCAGTGCCGCCTGCTCCTGGCTCTGGTGC
>JAHWKJ010000113.1 GCA_019347905.1 Planctomycetota bacterium | reverse complement strand
CCCTCGACCAGGCAGCAATTCGCTGGACCTTCGAGGCCGAAATCGAAACGCGGCAGGCGCCGGCTTTTCGGCACCGGCTGCGCGTTCCGCGAGAGCTGCTGATCGAGAGCGTGTCTGTTCGCCGCGATGATGTCGAGCGGCTCGTGCGGTGGTCGCGCGACGGCGAGCTGGTGGAGTTGTTCCTCAGCGACCGGGCCGTGGGGCTCGAGGATCTGCTGCTGCGTGCCCGGCAGTCGATCGAGCCGGGCAGCATCTTCGATCTGCCGGTGATTCGAGTTGTGGATGCCGAGGTCGTTGAATCCGTGCTGGAACTGCAGAATGCCGCCGCGTTCGCGTTCGTGCTGGCCGAGTCGGGCCGCTTGGAACGAATCGAGGACGGCAGCGATGCGTCGGCTGCCGATGAGGGAGCGGAGGCAGGCAGGCGGTTCCACATCCGGCCCGAAGGCGACGTCCCTCGGATCCGCATTGAGCCCGTCACTCGTCCCGTTCCAGCTACTGAGCCTGCCGGCCCCGGCGCGAGTGCGAATCAAGGGCCGGCAAGTGCGGGCGAACTCGCCGGACACGACAGCGAGGCGACTTCAGCGCCAGGCCCGACTCACGCTGATCGCCAGGCCGCCGTCACGTTGTTCGAAACCCGCATCGATCCACCGGCGGGAGGCCGCCGGGCAGGTCGCAGCACGTTCACGCTCAGCCGCACGGAAGCGACCGGGCTGCCGCTCCGTTGGCCCGCCGACACGCGGCTGCTGGGCGTGCAGATTGATGGCGGGCCCATCGAGCCGCCTGAACCGGCCGGCGGCGTGCTGCAGGTCCCACTGTCCGCGCAGCACGCTCCGCAGGTGGTGATCGTCGATTGGGAGCAGACACATGCAGAGCACCTCGTGCCCCTCCGGCGGGTCACGCTCGACATCCCACGGCCGCTCGCCGCCGACATCGAGCGGACTGTCCTTGCGGAGCGGCTGCCGCCGGAGATGGCTCAATGGGAGGGCTGGTACGTCAAGGACTGGCTGTGGACGCTGCTGGTCGTCTGCCTGATGGTGCTGGTCCTGCTAGCGGCGCTGCGCGGACTGTCGCGGATTCAGCCGGGCGAATGGCTGCACGGGCATGCCGCGGCGGCGACGTTCGTGCTGGGTCTCATCTGGTGGTGGTGCCTCGTCCCCAGCGCGGCGGGATTCGGGCTGGCCGTCGCGGCCGTCATCGCGGGGCTGCGTCGTCGCCAAGCTTCTGCCCCGTCAGCCGCGCGGCCTACTTAACGGCCGTGCCGTTTTGGCAGCACGCTGGAATGGGCAGCGATTGGTGGATCAGGCGCCGGCTGTGCCATTTTGACATATTGCAGCGCGACACGCCTCCCGCCAAACGTTCGACCGGCAGCCCCGACGGTCGTCGGCGTGATGTCGTAAGATTTTTCCTCTGAATTTCTTACGTCACAGATCTGCGCCGCAGGCACCGCCGTCAACGTGATCTCCTCGCACCGGCATATCTGTTGCTTCGGTGGTGAGCCGTCACCTGTCAAATCGAGGTCATTTCAAAACAGGAGGCTCAGCCATGTTGTCCAACTTGCAGACTCGCTGGCGGGATCCTTTCGACACGATGCGGCGCGAGTTTGAGCGCGGTTTCGCCTCTTTCAACGGCGGACGCCTGCCCCAGCAGCGGGTTGCCCCCGTGTCGCTGCGGGAAGATGCCGAGCACGTCTATGTCGAGGTCGATCTCCCGGGGATGACGGCGGACGACGTCGACCTGACTGTCGAGGACGGCAAGCTGTGGATCCGCGGCCAGCGGAAGGCGCCCGAATACCAGCAGCAGTGCTGGCATGACGAACGCTGGTTCGGCCCGTTTGAGCGCGCGATCGTTCTGGCCGACACCATCGATGCCGGTGCCGTCACAGCCTCGCTGCACGACGGCGTGCTGTACATCACCCTCGGCAAGAAGCCCGAGGCCAAGCCGCAGAAAGTGGCCGTCCAGTACCAGGGCCAGCCCGAGCGGATCGAAGCGGAAGCGACGCCGGCTCAAGGCGATCAAGGGTGATGCTTTGTCGAATGCGGCCGGCTGCCGCGAACCATCCCGGCGGCCGCCGGCCGCATGTTTGTCCGTCGACAATCGGGATGGGGTTTCACAGCACAGGAGGCAGATCAATGAGAACTTCACTGGTCCCCTTCCGAGGCACGAACCTCTTCGGCGACTTTCGCCGTGAATTCGACTCGCTGTTCAACCGGTTCTTCTCGGAGGAGGACGGCGGGCACGAACTCTCCACGTGGCACGTGCCGGCTGCGAACGTGGCCGAAAGTGAAGGCCAGTACGAAGTGACGCTGGACCTGCCCGGCATCAAGCCGGACGAGCTCAACGTCGAGTTCAAGCACGGCGAACTTTGGATCAGCGGCCAGCGCCAGCACGAGCACGAGGAGAAGGGCAAGACGTGGCACCGCGTCGAGCGGCAGTTCGGCGAGTTCCGCCGCGTGATCCGTCTCGGCGACGACGTCGACGCCGAGAAGGTGAATGCCGAATACCGCGACGGAGTGCTGAAGATCAGCGTGCCCAAGACCGAGAGCGCGCAGACGAAGCGCATCGAGGTCCGAAGCTGATGCACGTGACGGCGGCACGCCGTCCTCATCGCGCTGTTCAAATTGCGGGGCCGGACGCCATGGGGCGTTCGGCCCTTTCGCGTTCGGCGGGGCCGGCTTTACACGGGGTAAGCGGCCGTCTCTGCCGCCGTGACGGCGGCAGGGTCCAGACTCCGCCAGCAGTACCAAGTGGCAATCGAAGCGTAAGGCCGCCACGCGGCGGCGATTCCCTCGGCGGCGGCACGTTTCGGCAAGTCTTCCAGCCGGTACAGCCGGTGGAGCGCCGTCCGCACGCCCAGATCGTCGTGCGGGAATACGTCGAGACGCACCAGTCCGAAAATGAGGAACATCTGGGCCGTCCAGCGGCCGATGCCCTTCACCTGAACCAGATCCGCAATGATGTCCTCGTCGGACTTCCGGCCGATGGTTTCAAGGCGCAGCCGCCCGTCGAGCACGTGCTCGCACAGGTCGAGCAAGTACGCGGCTTTCTGAGCGGAAAGCCCTGCCCCGCGCATCGCGCTGGTTGCCAGCCGGGAGAGGTTGAGCGCCGTGGGCGGTTGAGGCGCGACGAGCTGCTCCAGTCGCAGTCGGATCGAACGGGCGGCCTTCGTTGAGATCTGCTGCGAGACGATCGAACGCACGAGCAATCGGAAGCGGTCGCGAGCGCGCCGCAGCCGGAATTGACCCACGCGCTCGACGAGGTCGCGCATCACCGGGTCAGCCCGGCGAAGATGCTCCAGGCCACTGCGGACGCGTTCGGTTGAATAGCGCATCGGTGGCTGTGGGCTCGTGCAGTCTATGTGTGCGTCTTGCAGGTCCGTAGTGCGGATTGAAATCCGCACTACGGCCGCTCGACCCGTCATTCGCCGACGCGGGTGATCTGGCCCAGCAGCGTCCGCAATTCCGGCTGCTGCTGCATCGCGCCGATGATCGTGAACCGGTCGAGGTGGTGCTGCCGAAGCTGCGCATCGAGCATGGGGCGAATCTCGCGGCGGAAAAGCGCCGCCTGGCTGTGCCGCACCCACACGTAACAGGCCAGCAGGAAGCTCAGTCCCAGGCCGATGTCGAGGCTCCACCATTCCCAGCCGGCCCCGATCACCTTGTGGATCAGCATGCACGACCAGAACCACAAGAGAGCGCAGCTCCACGCCGGCACGGTCGGCACCGCCCGCAGCCGGGCATTGGCCTGTACCAGCCGGCCATAGAGGCCGGGATTGCTGAGCGCATCGCGATTGCCGTCCCGCGCATACGGTTCGCAGACGAGTTCGCCGCCGCGGCGGGCGACGATCACGGCCTCGCCCTCGTCGGGGAGGTAGTCGCTGAGGTACTCCAGCTCTTCGAACGGGCTGTTCATCATGGGACCATCTCCACCGGAGCGCATTGCCCGGAAAAGGGGACAGTCCCCTTCTCCTCGTTATTCCCGAAATGGCTGCGAGCTTGGCGAGGGGGACAGTCCCCTTTTCCGGGCAATGCCACGCCGGACTTTATCCGATTTCTTCGAGAACTTCCATGATCCGGTCGAAATCGTTGGCCACCACGCGGGGCCGGTTGGAGGATCGCGCCCCCGTCCCCGCTCCGCCCGGGGAATGGTACTCCACTGTCGCCTGAGGATCCTTGAGGGCATGGCCGGTGAGAATGCACACGACGCGCTCGTCTCGTGCAATGAGCCCTTCCTGCACGAGCAGTCGCGCCCCGGCGACGGCGGCGGCACTGGCCGGTTCGCAACCGAAGCCGCCCGCACCCACCCGCGCCTTTGCGTCGAGGATTTCGGCATCGCTCACCTGCCGCACCGCGCCGTCCGTCGTCTCCAGCGCCCGCAGGCATTTGAGCAGATTGACCGGCCGGTTAATTTCGATGGCACTGGCCAGCGTCTGGGCGCGGCGGCCTTCCGCATCCATTTGTGCGTAGAAGCGCTCGATTGCGGCCGCATCGACGGCACCCCCGTTCCACCGCAGCCCTTGTTGTTCGTACAGGCGGTACAGTGTGTTCGCTCCCGTGGCGTTGATGACGGCCATCCGCGGGATGCGGTCAATGAGGCCCAGCTCCTTGAGCTCCGCAAAGGCTTTACCGAAGGCGCTGGAGTTCCCGAGGTTGCCGCCGGGAACGACGATCCAGTCGGGCGGGTTCCAGTCCAGCCCCTCCAGCACGCGGTACATGATGGCCTTCTGGCCTTCCAGCCGGAACGGGTTGACGCTGTTGCACAGGTAGATGTTGCGCGCCTCGCAGACTTCGCGGACGCGGATGAGGGCGTCGTCGAAGTCGCCCTCGATCTGCAGCGTGACCGCCCCGTAATCGAGGGCCTGCGACAGCTTGCCGTAGGCGATCTTGCCGCTGCCGACGAACACCACCGTGCCGAACAGCCCGGTGGTGCTGCCAAAGACGGCGAGCGACGCGCTGGTGTTGCCGGTGGACGCGCAGGCGGTGAGCCGCGCACCGATCATGCGGGCGTGCGTGGCCGCGGCGGTCATGCCGTTGTCTTTGAAGCTGCCCGAAGGATTCAGCCCTTCGTACTGCAGGAACAGCCGGTCCGGGCGAAGTCCGACGAACTCGGCCACCGCCGACGAAGAGCGAAGCTGCGTCTGCCCCTCGCCGATGGTGACGACGGCCTCCGGCGGAGCGAACGGCAAGAGCTCGCGGAACCGCCACACGCCGCTGGCATCAAGCGGATCGCGGCGATTGCTCCAGCGCGCTTCGAACGCAGCCGGAGAGCTCGGGAGCCCCACGCGGCCCCAGTCGTAGACGACGTCGAGCAGTCCGCCACACTTCGCGCACGCGACCAACGCTTCCCCCACGTCGAACGTGGCGGCGCAGGAAGGGCTGATGCACTGCTGCCGGGCGGCGTCGCGGTGGAAGGTCGAAATCGTCGCGTCTCCGTGAAATCTGCGGCTCAGTGGTCGCCGGCGTCGTCGCTCACCGGCTCGCTCTGGCGGTGACGTGGCTGTTCGGCGGCGCCATTCCCGCTCGGTCGTTCTTCGGCGGTATCCGAACCCGCTTCGCGATGGATGCGTTCGGCTTCGCGCCGCTCATCTTCGGCGACCATCTCGGCGAACTCCTGTTTGCCTTTCCAGACTGCAACGCCGATGGCGATGGCAATGCCCGTGAGCACCAGCACCGTGATCCACCACTCGCCCTCGCGGATCCAACGGATCACCTGGTCGCCAAAGAAGTAGCTCAGGGTGAAAAACAGTCCGACCACAATCGTCGCGCAGGCGAGATCGACGAGAAAGAACTTGCGGAAGGGCACGTGCAGGATGCCCGCCGCCAGGTACATCGGCCCACGGACGCCCACCATGAAGCGGGCGATGAAGAACACCTTCAGGCCATGGTTATCGATGAGTTGCTCCATCTTTTTTTCGCGCTCGACGTGGAAGAACTTCGCGAACCACTTGTGCCGGCGGAACCAGCCGTAGCCCAGCACGCGGCCAATGAAGTAGTTGAGCGAGTCGCCTGTCAGGGCACCGGCCACGCAGACGCCGAACGCCAGCCACGGATTGAGGTGCCCCAGGCCAGACTGCACGCCCGCGAATACGATCCCCACTTCCTCGGGGATGGGCAGCCCGCACCCCGTCAGCGTCAGAAAGATGAACACGCCGATGTAGGCATGCTCGGGCTGCAGGAGCGAATCGACCATGCGAGCGAAGCGCGTGCGGGAGATCCGGTGCCGGCGAAAGATGCCATTCTACTGGAGCGAGCCGCCGCTGGGGAACGCGAGGAAAGATTCCCCCAAGCCCGCGAGCCGGAACCGGCGGGCTTTCGTTCGCGGCGGCTCCTCGCTGGCGCTTCGGGTTAGTGTCCCCCACATCAACCCGAAGCGTCAGCGAGGACCCGTAACCCGTGGGGTTTGCACACTCAGGGTTGTGGCTTCGGCGGCGGCGTCTCCAGCAACTGCAGTTGTCTCCGCAACTTCCGCAGGCTGAGCGCCACCGGCGCGCGGCGGAGCTGCGGATCGCGCGGCTCCTGCTCCGAAGTCCAGCGGTCCTCCTGTCGCTCGACTTCCTTCTCCAGCGCCCGCAGCCACGGTGCCACGTCAATGGCCGATCCCGACGTGCCCGCCAGGTACGCGTCCACCTCGCTCTGGAGCACCGCAAACGCCTGCGAATGCCGGCCGCGCCGCGCATCCTCCATCACGCGCGGCACCAGGGCCAGCATGCGATTGACCGCCAGCGGCTTGACGAAGCGCTCGTTCAACCGGTCGGTCACCGAAGGCAGCCGCATCGCGTGCTTGCGCTCCAGTTGCGCCAGTTCCGCCAGGTGCTGCCGGGAGCGCCCCGCCGTCGTCTCGGCGAAGAAGCGTTCCCAGGCCAGGGCCGCGTCGGTCTTGCCCCGCTGGGCCAGTGCCTGATGGGCCAGCTCGTAGGGCGCGAAATTCCAGGCGTCGCGTTCGTACGTGGCCTCGACGCGCATGAAGTCGAGAAACGTATAGAACATCTCGCCGTAGTCGGACTGCGTCGTCGTCGTGTTGTACTCGACGAAGCGGTCGATGCGGTCGACGACGGAGCCGTAGATCAGCTCCAGGTACTCGACGGCCGTATCGAACTCGATGGCGTCGGCGTCGATGTCGTCCAATAGCGGCAGCGGCGCGACAGGATCGCGCGTCTCGTCGAGGTACTCCAGGAATTCGTCGACGCCGTTGTGCAGAATCGTCCGCAGATTTCCCAGCGTCAGCATGCCCGCCTGAAACAGCTCGGCCCCGTAGGCTCTGGTGAACTGCACGATGCCGTCCCACAAGTCTTTCTGCTTGAGGGCCTCGACCGTCGAAAGCCGCATGGTGCGGCTGTGTTTGAGCCACAGCCCGCGGTAGCGTTCGACGACCTCGACCAGGAGCTCGATGAGCGCCGTGTTGCGCCGCCGCCGTAAACGTCCGCGGGCGCGACGCGACACAGCGGACCGCCGCCGGCCCGCCCACACCGTCGAAGGCACTGTGCGTCGATCGGCGGAGCGCTGCGTGCGGCGCGTGGTGCGCCGGCGGGGAATGGTCAGCCGCCAGCTCGTGGAGGAACGGACGACGCATTCGACGGCGCTCTCCAGGGCCGCGCGAAAGAGCTGATCGAACTCCGTCACGGCCTGTCCGCCGGGGTGCGTCGCCCGCTCGGCTTTGTATGCCGCCTCCAGCACGCGGTAGGCCTCCCGCAGGAGGCCCAGCCGCGGTAGCTGCACCAGCAGAAAGCGGATGACCGACAGCCGCAGGCGGGCATCGAGCATCGGCTCCGGAGCGCCGCCCTGGTTGCAGGGCACGTACAGAAGTCCCTTGCGTCGGAGCGAAGTCATCAGCGCGGGCAGTTCGCGGCGGACCTGGCCGGCGTCGCCGGTGAGGATCGCGCGGTAGACGGCAACCACCCGCAGTTCTTCGGATTTGTCCTTCGATCCCGCGGCCGCGTTCGGCTCCGGGAGGCAGCACCGCAGCAGGCGCTCGGCGTCGCACAGCCGCACGCACGTCGCCACCGCCGTATGCAACAGGTACGACTTCGTCTGGAGCTGGACGTCGTATTCGATGTTGGCGTCGAGGTCGCCGGTCGGCGTGAAGATGGGATGGTTCGAGATGCGGTCCATCAGCGCGACGAGCGCTTCCTGCAGTTCGGCCGTGCGCTTTCGCCAGGCGTCGATCGTCTGCAGCCGGCGGCGTTCGGCTTCGCGTCGGGCGGTTTCGCGTTGGGCGGTGTCGTCTGCAGAAGCGACCCCCCCCGGCCCCCCCTTAGTAAGGGGGGGAGAAGATTTCGCGCCGTGGGACGACGCTTCGGGTGCGGGGCTCCCCCCCTTACTAAGGGGGGGCCGGGGGGGTTCCGCAGCGAGCGTCAACGCCGCCGTCTGCCAGAGCTGCGCCAGCGTGTCCACGAAGTGCAGCCGCGGCTCCAGGCTGCGGGCGATCAGCTCGAACTCGGTCGTGCCGGGGGCGAAGTCGTCGTCGAGCGTGTCCGCATCGACGCCGTCCATCGTGCTGTCGCGATAGACCACGTCGTCGTAGGCGGCGCCGAACAGGTCCTCTTCATCGTCATCCATGTCGAAGAAATCGCCTTGAGTTTCCAGCGCCTCGTCGAAGTCGTCGTCCGCGTCGGCTCCCGCGCGGCGCTGGGCCTCGGCCCGCACCGGTCCCAGCAATTCGCCGACGTCCTCCAGCGACCAGTACACGCCCGCGTTGGCTTCCAGATAATCGAACAGCCGCCGAATCGTCTGCCAGCGGCCGTCGAACCCGCCGGGCTCCATCCGTTCTTCAGTCACGTTTCGCAGCCACTCGACGAGCAGGTCGTTCAGCGAGTACGGCCCCGCCTCCAGGCCTACAGAGTCGGCCTCGCTCAGCCACTGCATGAGGAGGCCCATCGCCGCGACGTGGTCACCGCGGTCGAGCAGTGCCTGCACCACTTGCGCGTAGGCCTTGGGCGACGTGAAGTTCTCGACGTGCCCGCGCCAGTACGAAATGTCGCCCGCCGCTTCTCCCGCCGCCCGCCAGCCGGAGAGGGCCTCGGCCACATGGCGGGCCGATTCCAGCGTCTCGCGGCCGGAAACGCGGGGCAGCTCTTCGACGGCCGTAGTGGCAAAGCGGTCCCAAAAATCCGCCAGCCGCTCGAAGCGGAACGAGAACTCTTCCAGGAGGCCGCGGTTTCCCGCCGCCGCCGCTTCGCTGAGCGCCCGTGCATACACATTGAAGATCTGCTCCATCAAGTCGAGCAGCACGTCGATCCGCTGGTCGGGCACGCTGTCCTCGCGCGACGTGAACAGCGGAAACTGCGCCTGAAAGCCCAGAATGTTCCAGGGATCGACCAGCGCCCCGCACTCGATCCCGCGATGCAACAGGTCCTCGACCTCGGCGAGCAGCTCGCGGGCCTGCTCAATCTGCCGGCGGCCGAGGGCGATGCCGGCGGTCGTCAGCCGCCATTGCAGCTCCGATTCGAACCGCGCCGACGCCGAGGGAATCACCGCCGCCTGCCGCTGCGCCGCCTCCGGATAGCCCATGCGTGCGTAAAGCTGCGCGAGGTGCCGATACTGCACCTGCCGCGCGCCATAGCCCGACAGTTCGATATTGAGCTGCTGCCGCACGTGTCCGAAGGGCTGCTGCGTGAGCGCCGCCTCGCGCTCCAATCGCTCGCGCCGCGCTCCCGTCGCCTCGTTCAGCAGCCGTGCGTAGAAGGCGTCCCGCTGCCGCGCCACCCGCGGTAACAGCGATGTGAGCGTGACACTGGAGTCGTGAGTGTCCGGCCCGTAGCCGCTGATCGAAGAGGCCATCAGCATCGTGCCGCTCAAGACGGCGGCGGCATCGTACAGCACTTCGTCGCGGTTTGAGCGGCGGTGTCGTTCGATCCAGCTTGCCAGGGCGTCGAGGATGATCCGCCGCACCACAAACCGCGTGTAATAGCCGCGGTTGTCGATGCGGTGCGGGTCCCACTCGCCGAACATGTAGTTGGTGCGTTTGTTGGCTGGATGGGTGTGGTCGTGGGCCCGCACGTCGACGGCCAGTTCGTGCAGCCGGTCGAGGTCGAAGTGGGCCTCGCGGAGGATCTCCGGAGGCGTTTCGCGGAAGAATTCGATCGTCCGCACGATCAAATCGTGGTAGCGGCCTTCCGCCACGCCGGCGTCCTTCAGATACAGCGGAATCGGCTGAAAGCGCTCGTGCGGATAAGGCTCCATCCGCCGGCGGTCTTCGAGCACGGCGATCGGCCGGTAGCCGAGAAAGTCGTTCAGCGCTTCGAGCGCCCCCGCGACGATCCGCTCCCGCTCGTCCCACGGCGGCCCCTGCGACAGCACGGCCTCGAACGCCCGCGCGACGAAGAACGGCTGCAGGAAGAATTCGTCATCAAGGTGGAACAACAGGTCGCCGTGGTGCGCGCGATATGCCGGCAACAGCGCGTCGAACACCAGCAATAGCGCCGCTTCGGCCTGCGAGACGTCGGCGAATTCGGCTCCGCTGCCGCGCACTTCCCCCACGGCCGCCAGCATCGGCCCGCGCAGCTTGCGGATCGACCAGGGGCGTTTGATGGCTGCGAAGACGCGGTTCAGGTTCCGCTGGAACGCCGCGTCGGGACTGCCGCTGGAGAAGTTGAGATATCCCAGGATGTCCCGCCACAGGGCGGCGTCGATCGACTGCGCCGGCGGACGGGGCGGTCGTTTAGAAGCCATTTCTCACGACAATCGCTTGGGTGAACGGCAAATCGTGCAACTCCATTCTACAGGCTTCCGAGACGCACGCCCCGAGCGGTTTCCAGAATTCCGGCAGCGACCGCTTCGTGGCCGCGACGATGTCGATGATCTCGGCCCGCTCATCGACCGGCAGATCATCGAACGGCGGCGGCGGCACTTCCGCGACGAGCACGTCGTATAGCCGCCGGTAGAGCCGCTCGCGCACTTCGTCCGGCAGTCCGTCGAAGGCCGTCGAGTCAATCAGGTAGCTCAGGCGGTGCTCGAACAGCCGGTCCCGCAGATCGAGCCGCCGCAGCGACCGTCCGGCCGCATCGCGAAACCCGCGCGCTTCAAACGCCTTGCGATAGTCCGCTGTGCCGCGCACGGGATCGGTGAGCGGCGGCTCGTCGGCAAACTGGAGGTAACGCACGAGCAAATCTTCGACGTCGGATTTGAGTCCCAACCGTGCCTCCTGTCCGGCACGGATCAGCAGGTTCAAACCGTGCATCTGGTGCTGAAACACCAGGTGCGCCACCAGATCGCTGTGCGGCGAGAGGTAAGCCGAACCATCGATGGTCGCCGGCAGCGACTGCGCGTTCCCGAACGCGGACGGGTCGTCGCGCAGCCTGCGGAGGCTCTCGTCGCCAAACACATTCCCCTGGTGAGACATGCGGCCGTGCGTGCCGGTGACGTACCAGCCGCCCATCCGCTTCTCGAACGCTGTCGCGTGCGTCACCCGCGAGTAGCCGCTGATCGGTTCGCCCGTGTCGTCGGTGACGAACGACCGCACCAGCCAGCCCGGCACGTTGAGCGAACTGTTGCCGGCATGGCACGCCAGACAACGCTGCTCGCGCTTCAGCAGCCGCGGCGCATCCGCACGCTCGCGTGCGGACTGCGTCAGCGTGTAGAACACGGCCCCCCGCACCGGATCGAGCGCCATCACCTCCAGGGCAGCGGCCCCCGGCACCCAGCCCACGGCGACCTCGTCGCTGAAGTACACCGCCCGCGGACGCCGCGGCCCCACCAGCGCCGGGTTGAGGGCCGTCTTCGAGAACACCAGAAGCTGCGACGCAACCGGCACGTCCAGCTCCCGCAGGAGCGCCGGCAAATAGCCATGCGGCTCGGCAAACTCCAGCGCGACCTCACCGCTGCTGAGCCGCGCGTTCAGACGGGCGACGGCGTCGTTCGGTTCGCCGGCATGGTAATCGACCGGCTGCTGGCCCCAGGGCACCGGATCATCCAGCGTCACCCGCCGCGGCGGCTCGCCCGCGACCCCACGGGCCGCAAGCAGAAGCGCTACGACGATCGTCATCGGACGCGGCACAGGCCACCTGCCACAATTGAAGGAGCGTGGTGTTGCATCAGTCCGTATGCATCCCGAAGCTTCGCGGCTGCGCTGCGATGCGTCAAACGACCGCGGGCGGGGGCAACTTGGCAACTTTGCAACTTTCACACCCCCCGCCCCCGCGGCCAAGTTGCCCCCATGAACGCCGACGGCGTTTAGCCGCGACTCGGAGGTTTTGCGCAGAGGAGTGCGGCGTCTGCGCGTGGTCGACGTGGAGCGCTCCTCTCCGAAGACTTCGAGTCGCGGCTAAACGGCTCATTTGACGTCGCTCGCAGTGTAGAAACGCAGCATCGCATCGGTTCCGAACATGGTTGCTTCACCAGAACGGGAGCGGTTGCGCGGCAATTGCTGCCACGGCTCGCGTTGTTCCGGAAACGGGGATTCGACTATCATATCCGCACCCGCCGCGACATTTTCTGCCGCGTGTCGATTCGGCGCCCACAGTTTCACCGGTCCGGCAGGTAGTAGAATAGAGATTGGTGCGCCACCAGAAGCCCGCCTGCGGTCCCATCCGCCGATCCGATCCCGCCAGCCGCCCGGAGCAGGAGCCATGCGACGGCCGTCCCCACCGCGTTTGATGCTGCTAACATCCGCCCTCGTCGGCGTTTGCGCTCTGTGCGTGGTCGCAACCAGCCGGGCGCAGGAGCCGGGCGATGTGCCGCTGAACTTGCTCGGCGTGCCGACGGGCGAGGAGGCCGCGCCAGTCAATCCCGCCATCAAGGCGACGCTGACGCCAGCCAGCGTCAAGCCGGGAGATGTGGCGACCCTGCATGTCGTAATCGACATTCCGGCTGGCTACTACGTTTATTCCACAGATCCGGCATTTGGCGGCCGGACGGAGATCGAGGTTTCGAAAATCGTTGGATTGAAGCCTGCTGAAGCAGGATTCCAGCCCGACAAGCTCCCGCAGGTCGTCTTTGAGCCCGAGCTCAAGCAGCAAGTGGAGAAGCACACCGGCCGCGTGACGTGGAGCCGCCGCTATCGCGTCGAGGAGAGCTTCGCGGGTCCGGCTGTCCAGGTCGGGGGGAAGATTACTTTTCAGATGTGCGGCAATGGCACCTGCCGCCTGTTTCCCAATTCGGGCTTCCCGACCGACTTTACGGCCAGCACATCTGTAGTGCAGGCCGCACCGGAAGTGACTGCCCGGACATTCGTGCAACAGGGGCGCGCGAAACTGGCCACCGGTCAGCCGGGCCACGTCGACCTGCGAATTGCGCTCTCACCAACGGACGCAAAGCCCGGCGAGATTGTCACGCTGTCGATCGAGGCGACGGTCGCCGAAGGCTTTCACACCTATTCGATGTTCGAGGGTGACATCCTCGGCGCCAAAGCGACGTCGGTGTTCGACCTCGCATCCACGGGCTTGAAGCCGCTTGCGGCCATGCTCGACCTCGCCCCGCGCAACCTGCCGT
>JAHWKJ010000112.1 GCA_019347905.1 Planctomycetota bacterium | reverse complement strand
ATAAACTACAGCACACCCAGCCTTTGTGTCCACATTTTGGTGCGCCGGCCCTGGGCATGTGACGAGCTACGGAGGTGGCTTGCCAAGGCTCCATGGGGCGCGCATTTGGTGCTTGTGAAGACGACTGTGCCTTCGCAGCGCCGGACCGACGGCCTCGTGGTGACGCAGGGCCTGATTTCCAGTTTCGGTGGGTCTCTCGATCGCACGAGCAGTCTGCTGAACGCTGCAAACTACCTGTTTCCCGGCGATTCCCCGAAGAAGCACGACGACAACATCGAAGCCGTTATCGTCTCCGTCGAGCTCCATGAGGACGTCGAGATTACAGAGCAGTACTTCTTCTCTAGCGAATCCAAGACCGACGACTACGCCCGGATGCTGGAGCGGAAGTTCAAAGAGACCCGTAAGAAGATCGAAGACAACGAGATCTCCGACGACAAGCTGAAACTCGACCTCGAGAAGATCCTCGAGACAACGAACGTGACTCAAGACGGCGCGCAGGCGACTTTCGAGTACTCGATCTCGCAGAACTTGGTTCTCGACGCAATCCAGAGCGAGGCTGAATAATCTCCGCGCTGGCTGACAACAACGGGAATCCCGCTAAGGCCAATCAATTCTCGGGGGGTGCCTCATCGCCATTGCCAGCGTTTTCGCCTCCGGCCGGCGGGGCGGGGCGAGGGAGTTGCGGCAGGAGGTCCAGGTTGAGGTATTTGGCGGTGTCGATCTGCCAGCGCTCGCGGGCGGTGGCGTCGTAGAAGTAGATCTTGCGGCCCTCGTGCAGGAGCCACGGGTCGCGCTCGGAGACCTTGCGGTCGCGGTACACCGGGCACCAGACCTGCTCCAGCGGCCGCTCCGGCAGCGTGAGGCTCTTCAGTTGCGGCAGGATCGCGAGGTCGAGATACGACTCGGGGCTGCGCATCCACTTGAGGGCGGCCGGCCGGCTGCTGAAGCGGATCTTGACGCCGCGGTAGCGCAGCGTGGGACCGGTGAAGCTCACCAGTTCGCTCGGAATGACCGGGCAGCGGAGCTGGCGTTCCGCCTGCGGCAGGGTCTGCGCTCGCGCGGGTTCGGCGAATACTGTCGGCAGCAGCACGACGACGATGGCAGCGAACGCGGAGCGTTTCATGTTGAGCGTCCTCGTCACATCGGCTCGGGAGATAGATGTGTCACACGGTGAAGGGGTCAGACCCCTTTGCGGATGAGTCGTGTTCCTCGTTCTGCGTCGCACGTCCGCAAAGGGGTCTGACCCCGTCGCGCCACGAACGCCGACCCTCGACTCTCGACTCTCGGCTCTCAAGCGAGCGCTCGCTGGAAGCGCTCGACGGCCTCTTCGACAATTTCGCGGCTGTTGAAGGCGCTGAGTCGAAAATAGCCTTCGCCGCTGGGCCCGAAGCCGCTGCCCGGGGTGCCCACCAGGTGCGCTCGTTCGAGCAGCCGATCGAAGAATTGCCAGCTCGAGAGGCCGCCGGGCGTCTTCAGCCAGATGTAGGGCGCATTGACGCCGCCGTAGACGGTGATGCCGGTGGCTTCCAAGCCTTCGCGCAGCCGCTTCGCGTTCGCGAGGTAAAAGTCGACCAGCGCGCGGACCTGGCGGCGGCCTTCGGGCGAAAACGCCGCCTCGGCGCCGCGCTGCACGATGTAGCTGGTGCCGTTGAACTTTGTGGCGTGCCGGCGGTTCCACAAGGGGTGCAGCGGCTGCTTTCCGCCGTCCGGCAGGCTGGCGGAGAGCTCTTTGGGAATGACCGTGTACGCACAACGGACGCCGGTGAAGCCGGCATCTTTCGAGAAGCTGCGAAACTCCAGCGCCACGTCGCGCGCGCCCTCGACCTCGAAGATCGAGTGCGGGATCGCCGGATCGGTGATGTAGGGCTCGTAAGCGGCGTCGAAGAGAATGATCGAGCCGTTCTCGCGGGCGTAATCGACCCAGCGCTCGAGCGTCGCGCGGCTGGCCACCGTGCCCGTAGGATTGTTGGGATAGCACAGGTAAATCAAATCGACGCGCGTTTCTGGCAGCGCCGGCGTGAAGTCGTTTTCGGCTGTCAGGGGGATGTAAACCAGTCCTTCGTAGCGGCCGCTCTTGTCGAGTTCTCCAGTGCGGCCGGCCATGACGTTCGTGTCGACGTACACCGGATAGACGGGGTCCGTGATCGCCACGATGTTTTCGCGGCCGAAGATCTCCAGGATGTTGCCGGTGTCGCACTTCGAGCCGTCGGAGACGAAGACTTCATCCGGCGAGACCTCGACGCCGCGGGACTGGTACGCGTGCTCGACGATCGCCGAGCGCAGAAACTCATAGCCCTGCTCCGGCCCGTAGCCACGGAACGTGTCGCGGCTCGCCAGCTCGTCGACGGCCCGGTGCATGGCTTCGACGACCGCCGGCGGCAACGGTTCGGTGACGTCGCCGATGCCCAGCCGGATGACGTGCGCCTCCGGATGTTCGCCGCAGAACTTCGCGACGCGGCGACCGATCTCGGGGAAGAGATAGCCGGCTTTCAGCTTCAGAAAGTGCTCATTGACGCGGGCCATAAAACGCTCGGGTCTCGCTCGCGAATGCGGGACTAATCACCGACAGCGATTCTGCCACACCAAGGCAAGGGGTCGAAAGTCGAAAGGGTCGAAGGTCGAAGGGGCCCGAGAAAAGGGCCCATGCGGGCCGAACGTGCATGCTGCACTTCCGGCCCTTTCGACGTTTTCGACGTTCGACCCTTTCGACCCGTCCTACTTCTTCCAGTACACCTTCAGGACGTAGAGCACGGCGATCGGCGGAATGATGATCGTCAGCAGGTACGGGATAGGCATGCTGATAAAGTTGGGCAGCACGAAGGCGTCCAACAGCGCCGATCCGAGCAGGCTCCACAGCATGATCAGGATCCCCACCAGCCGCCGCTCCTGTGACTGCTGCGGTGAGGCGGCGGCGGAGGTCTTCACAACCGGCACCGACTTTTTCGACCCCTTTTTGGCCGCGGCCTTGCCCTTCTTGCCCACCGCCGCGGCCGCTTCGGCGGCGGCTTCGTCGCGCATGCCGGCAGCGTAGTATTTGGAGATGGCCTGGTTGACGGCCAGCGGCGTCGCCAGCACCGGACGCATCGGCACGCCGTACCGCAGGCGGATCTCCTCTTCGAGGTGCGGGTCCGGCTCGTGCACGCAGGCCACCAGCAGCACGTCATCGTCGACGAACAGCGGCAGCGCCTGATTGCGCTTGACGGTGTTCCGCGGCAATTTGTCGAGCACCGAATCGTCGGGGACGAGCTCCCCCAGATTGACGTAGGAGAAGCCCAGCTCCGCGGCCATCGCGCGAGTGGCCGTTTCGGCATCCGCCAGCTTCATCTGCACGACGGCGTCGCGGAGGCTCAAGCCCCGGGACTCGGCGAAGCGGCGGGCCTCGTCGCGCTGGCCGGCCGAGATCGCCCCCTCGGCGACGAGGATGTCTTCCATCGGCCGACGCACGCCGGCCTCTTCCTCGAACTCTCGGCCGAGGCTCTCATCGTACTCGCGCTTGCGGACCGGATCGGTCAGGCACAGCATGGCGCGGGCGAGTTCGTTGAGCAGCTCCTGCGACTCTTTGGAGAACTCGCCGGTCGCATACTTGCGGACGTGCGCGTTGAGCTTGCGGTAATGCTTCTGGACCTTGTCGGGATCGTCTTCGAAGCGGACCAGCCTGAGCAGCTCGTAATGGTCCGGCGGCCGCGGTCCTTCCGGGATGCCGAGCCAGTCCTTGTAGACGTCGAGGGGCACAGGCTATTCCACCCGGTAGTCTTTGGCCAGGACCTCGAAGTTCTGCAGCCCGTTGTCGTCCAGCCCCGAGTCGCGGACGATCTCGGTCGACGCCGCCTTGTGGGCGGTCAGCTCTTTCGCCTCGGCGTGGATGCGGCCGCTGGAGTCGTAGCGGATGGTGATTTCCACGGGCGCGCCCTGCGGCAGGTTGGGAGGCAGCCCCACGATCTGGAAGTCGCCGATAGCCGTGCACGCCGCCGGATCCGCCGCCTCGCCTTCGAGCACGTAGACGTGGATCCGCTCCTGGTTGGGCGAGGTGGTGACGAATCGCTGGCTGATCTCGAAGGGGATCGCCGTGTTCTTGGGGATCATGATGTGGTTGATCTTGCGCGTGCGGTTCTGCGGATCGGTGATCTTGACCCCCAGCGAGTGCGAGTTGACGTCGGTGGTCTCGACCGATCGCAGCCGCTTGAGCACGGCCTGTGCGTGGCGGCCTTCGGACCCTTCCAGCCGGGCCTCGAGAATGGCGGCGTGGATGGCCGCCCCTTCGGCGACGGCCGATTCGGGAAACAGCTCGTGCGACGGATCGCGGCCGGTGACTTCCTTCAACATCTTTTCGACCACGGGCATGTACGTCGAGCCGCCCACCAGCACGACCTCGTCGAGATCGCCACCGGATACGCCGGCCTGCTGCAACACGAGTTCGGTGGTGTCTTTGGTCCGCTGCAGGAGGTCCGCGGTCACGCGGGTCAGCGCGACCGTGAGCGTCTTGCCTTTATGGTAAACGCTGATGGGCACCTGGGTCTTCTTGCTGAGCGCGAGCTTCGCGTCTTCGCACTCCTGTTCGAATACGCGACGCGCCTCGGGATCCTTCCGTGGATCTTCGCCGAATTTCCGCATGAACTGCTCGCTGACGTGATCGACGATGCGGCGGCTCCAGTCGAGGCCGCCGAGCATCACGTCGCCATCGGTCGCCAGCACGCGGAAGTGCGTCGGCGAATACTTCACCACGGTCACGTCGAACGTGCCGCCGCCCAGGTCGTAGACCAGGATCGTCCGCTCGGCGATTTTCAAATCGCCGCGGCCGAGCTCGCCACGGTTCCACGCATAGGCCAGCGTGGCGGCCGTGGGCTCGTTGATGATGTCGATCACGTTCAGCCCCGCGATGCGGCCGGCGTCCTGCGTGGCCTTGCGGCGTACGTCGTTGAAGTAGTACGGCACGGTGATGACGGCGTTGGCGACGGGGCCGATCCGCTCCTCGGCGTCCTGCTTGAGCTTCTTCAGAATCAGGGCGGAGATGAACTCGGGCGTGAGCTTCTTGTTCTGGTACACGACGAAGAAGTTCTTGTTGCCCATCTCCCGCTTGATGGCCTCGATGACGTGGCTGGGATCTTCGATCGAGATCCGCTCGAAGGACGGCCCGACCATGACCTGACCGCCGTCACCCAGCAGCACGACCGACGGCGTGATCGGCCGGTCGTCGGCATTCTCGATCACGATCGGCTTGCCTTCGGCGTCGAGCTGTGAGATGGCCGAATACGTGGTGCCCAGATCGATGCCGACCGTCTGCCCGGGAAGAAATTTGACCTTGTGCGCCATCATCGCGGTGTGCCTCTGTGGAGTCGATTTCTCGCTGGTTTTCTGGGGAAGCTCGTGTACCGCTGCAAGGCGAGCCGCCAACACGCACGGCCGCAGGGAGGGGAAACCGTATTCTGCCACCGGGCGATACCGGATTCAAGCAACGGTTTTGGCTGACGGGGTGCCAAGACGCCGCTCTCGACGGGTCGGCACCTATTCACTACGATTTCCCTTGCCCCGGCGCGGAGTCGTCGGGGTGTTCTCCGCCCCGCCTCCGCCGGCCGCGGCTGCCGAACTGCCTTTGCTGATCCGCGCTCCGGCTGCGCGTGCGGATCCTGTGCCCGCACCCCGAGTCGATTCCCTTCCTGCCGCTGCCATCGGTCTGTATGGACCCCCAGTTCATTCGTAATTTCTCGATCGTCGCGCATATCGACCACGGCAAGAGCACGCTGGCCGACCGGCTGCTGCTGAGGGCGGGAGCGATCTCGGAGCGCGAATTCCGCGAGCAGATCCTCGACGATCTCGACGTCGAACGCGAGCGCGGGATTACCGTAAAGGCCCGGACGGTGGCGCTGCGCTATGAGCATCAGGGGCAGCAATACGAGCTGAACCTGATCGACACCCCCGGCCACGTCGACTTCCATTACGAGGTGTCGCGCAGCCTGGCCGCCTGCGAGGGGGCGCTGCTGCTGGTCGATGCGTTTCAGGGCGTGCAGGCCCAGACGGTGGCCAACGCCTACGCAGCCATCGAGTCCGGCCTGGAGATCATTCCCGTCGTCAACAAGATCGATCTGCCGGTTACGCGGGTGGACGAGGTGCTGGAAGAGATCGAGACGGTCCTCGGCCTCGATCCTTACACGGCTCTGCGCGTGAGCGCCAAGGCCGGGACGGGTGTGGCCGATGTCTTCCAGGCGATTGTCGATCGTGTTCCGCCGCCTTTGGGAAAGGCCGCCAATCCGCTCAAGGCCCTGGTCTTCGACAGTAAGTACGACGAGTACCGCGGCGTGATCACCTATATCCGCGTGAAGGAAGGCACCATCCGCCGCGGTCAGCAGATGAAGTTTCTGCGGGCCGGCACGACCCACCAGATCCTCGAGATGGGCCAGTTCCGCCCGCGGCCCACCGCGTGCAATGAGCTCGGACCCGGGCAGGTGGGCTTCATTCTGTGCGGCATCAAGGATCCCTCCGCGGTGCACGTGGGCGATACGGTGGCCGATCCGAAGAACCTGCCCGACGCGCCCCTGCCCGGCTACAAGGTGCCGCAGCAGATGGTGTTCTGCGGCATGTACCCCATCGACGCGACCGATTTCGAGAAGCTGCGCGAGGAGCTGCAGAAGCTGGCGCTCAACGACACCAGTTTCTCGTACGTTCCGGAGACGAGCGAGGCGCTCGGCTTCGGCTTCCGCTGCGGCTTCCTGGGCATGCTGCACATGGAAATCGTGCAACAGCGATTGGAGGGCGAGCAGGACATCGACCTGATTCAGACGGCCCCCAACGTCACCTATGAAATCGTCAAGCACACCGGAGAGACCCTGCGGATCGACAACCCGCAGCAGGTGCCGGACGTGGGACAGATCAAGGAGTTTCGCGAGCCGATCGCGCGGGTGAACTTCATCGTACCGGCGGAGTCGATCGGCACGCTCATGCAGCTTTGCGAGGACCGGCGCGGCACGTACAAGAACACTGAGTACCTCGGCCCGGCCCGCGCCCAGATCGTGTACGAACTGCCGCTGGCGGAGATCGTCTACGACATGCACGACCGGCTGAAGAGCGCGACGCGCGGCTACGGGACGATGGACTACGACGTGATCGGCTTTCGGCCGGCGGACCTGGTGAAGCTCGACATCCTGGTGAAGGGCAGCCGCGTGGATGCGCTGTCGACGATCGTGCACCGTTCGTCGGCGGACAAACGGGGCCGGGCGCTGGTCAAGCGGCTGAAGGGCGAGATTTCGAAGCACATGTTCGAGATTCCGCTGCAGGCGGCGATCGGCACGCGGGTCATCGCGCGGGAGACGATCTCGGCCCTCAGGAAGAACGTGACGGCCAAGTGCTACGGCGGCGACATCACCCGCAAGCGCAAGCTGTGGGCCAAGCAGCGGGAGGGCAAGAAGCGGATGAAACAGTTCGGCCAGGTCGAGATCCCGCAGAAGGCGTTTTTGAGCGTGCTCTCCGCGGGAGACGACGACTGACGCAGCCGCAGTTGGCGGCCGAAACGCAATATGCCACTGCCTCGCCGTTTGTGGTAGGCTTTAGAGGACACGGCTCTGTTCATTCCGGGACCGACGCGATGAATCTTCAGTTCCCGCCCGACCTGCAGCGCTTCGTCGACGAACTCGTCGAATCCGGCGAGTACGTCGCGCCCGCCGAAGTCGTGCTGCACGCGATGTACGTGTTCCGCGAGCACGAGGCGGTGCGAAAGTTCCAACTGGAACGTCTGCGGGCGGAGATGCAAATCGGCATCGATCAACTGGAGCGCGGCGAGTACACAACCTGGAACTCCGAATCGCCCGAGGAACTTGTGGAATTCATCATCGCGCGGCACCGCAAGCGAATGGCCGAGGCGGAAACTCCGGAACATGAGCGAGTACAGGCTTAGCGACCAGGCCGTCGATGATCTCGACGAAATCTGGGACTATGTCGCCGTCAAATGCGACAATGCTCCCGTGGCAAGGCGACTCCTGGCTGCGATCTCTGCGAAGTGCAGCTTTCTGGCGGAGAACCCGCGCGTCGGTCTGGCTCGAGAGGATTTGCTTCCCGGCCTGCGACTGTTTCCCTGCGGCAATTATGCGATCGGCTTTCGCGTGATCAACGATGGCGTAGAGATTGTCCGTGTCGTCGATGGACGCCGCGACCTCAGTGCATTGTTTTAATTCTCGCCACGCGAGCGCTGGATGTCCCCGGTCGCCCCACACACCACGCGGCAGAAGCATGCGCGCCTCGGCCGCGGGCGGCGGCTGATGGATTCGCTCGTCTGCCTCGCGCTGGCGGTGATCCTGTTTCGCACGTTCCAGGTCGAGGGCTACATGATCTCGACCGGATCGATGGCCCCCACCCTGCTGGGATTTCACAAGCAGGTCGTCTGCCCTTCATGCCGGTACCCATTCGCCTTCGGAGCGGCCCACGACAATGGCGAGCAGACCGACGGCACGGCCGCGGTGGAAGCCTCGTCCGCCGAGTCGTTCGCCGTCTGCCCCAACTGCGGTCAGACCGGCATCGACCTGTCGCACGTGCCCCGCAACCAGGGCGACCAGCTTCTGGTGCACAAGCACGCTTTTCAGTTCCTTGGCCCGCGCCGCTGGGAGGTGATCGTCTTCCGCAACCCGTACAAAGCCACGCAGGCGTATGTGAAGCGGATCGTGGGTCTGCCCGGCGAGACGGTCGAAATTCGCTCCGGTGACGTCTATGTAGGCGGCCGCATCCAGCGGAAGCCGCTGGCGAGCCAGCGGGCCGTGCGGATCGACGTCTACGACGACCGCTTTGCACCCGAGGGTGACGGCTGGCAGGCCCGCTGGTCCCCCCAATCAGTGGCCGCCGAGGGTGCGGGGCAGCCGACGGCCTTGTTCGATTTGTCTCGCGAGCCGCTCTTGCCGCTGTCCCATGCCTGGCGGCGAGAGGGCGGGGTCTTCGTGCTCGAGGACGCCGAGACGATCGACGGGGCCGCGAAACCCGAAACCGCCGCGCGCGAGTTGAGCTGGGTGGCCTACAGGCACTGGATCCGTTGGGGGGGCCTGCACGAAACCGTCGTCGCCCTCCCGGCCGATGCACCGCGACTCGAGGGGGAATACGCACTGTTGCCGCTGCGCTACGATGACGAGGCCCACACCCTCTCGTGCACGGGAGTGCTGTCTCCCACGGCTCGCGAGCGGCTCACCGCCATCGTGGGGGATGAGGAGCTGGCGGCCGCCATCGAAGAACTCGCCGACGAGTCGCATTTCGCGCCGGTGACCGACGACTACGGCTACAACCGTTCGCGCGGAGGCGTGCCGCCGGCCGTGGTCCGCGACTTGATGCTTTCGCTGCGGGTGACGATCAGCGGCGGCAGCGGTCGCTTCGTCACCGAGATGACGGACGGCATCGGACGCTGCAGGCTGGAGCTGGACGCCGGGGCGAACAGCGCACGGCTGTTCGTGGACGGCACCGCTGCGGGTGAAACTGTGCTGGCTGAACCATTGATCGGCCGCGCGGTCGATGTGGAACTCTCGCTGTTCGACCGGCAGGTGCTCGCCGCTCTCGACGGGCAGGCGCTGTTCGCTCCGGTGATGCTGCCGCCGATCTCCGCGGATGTGCCCGGCCCGCGCCAGCCGGTGCGGTTCGGGGGGACGAACATCGACGCGCGGGTCGATGAGCTGCGGCTGTATCGCGACGTGTATTATACGGCGAACGCCGAAGGCGGCCCCGTGACTCTCGGCGAGGACGAGTTCTACGTGCTGGGCGATAACAGCCCGGTCTCGCTCGACAGCCGCCGCTGGGAGAACCCCGCGGTGCCGGAGCGGCTGTTCCTCGGCAAGCCCTTCGTCGTGCACCTGCCGTCGCGTCAGGCGCGCGTCCGGCTCGGCAACTTCCAGCGTTACATCCGCGTTCCCGACTTTTCGCGGATGCGGTATATTCGCTGATCCGCCTCGGCTCAGGCGGCCGCGTCATCAGGCTCGCCGAGTCGGAGTATAATGAGCGGATAGAGGATTTGGACATACAGCGACTCCGTCCACTCTTGTGAGCTGCCCATGTTGGCCGAGAATTTCGATCAATCGCTGCGTGGCTTCCATCGTCGGCGGCCGTTCCGACCATTCCTCGTGGAACTCGTCAGCGGCAGCACGGTTCGCATCGAGCATCCGGAAGCGCTGGTGTACCGTGCCGGGTCAGCCGTCTACATCGCAGCCAACGGTGAGATCCATCTCTTCGATCACGAAGGCGTCAGCCGCATTTCAGATGTGGTCGAAAGCACTCAGTCCGCGTGAGCGCGAAAGCCTCGCCAGCAGTTTCACGCACCAGCCTTTCCCCTGATTCATGCCACCTCCGAAACCTGCCCGTCCCCGCTCCGAACGCCGCGCCGGCGACGATGCACAGAGCGGTTCCAGCCGTCTCGTGTCCCGCGGTCGCCGCGAGCTGCGCGAGACGATGGAATCGATCGCCGTCGCCTTCATCCTCGCGTTTCTGTTCCGCACGTTTGAAGCCGAAGCGTTTGTCATTCCCACCGGCTCGATGGCGCCCACGCTGTTCGGCCGGCACAAGGAAGTGGCCTGCGAGCAGTGCGGGTACCACTACCACGTGGGGGCCAGCGAGGAAGTCACACGGGACTCCGAACGGCTGAAGCGCCACCACCGGATCGAAATGGCCATCTGCCCCAATTGCCGCTACGAAAACCCAGTCCGCGATCTGCCCGTCTACACGGGGGATCGCATCCTCGTCAACAAGTTCCCCTACGAAATCGGCGATCCCGAGCGGTGGGACGTGTTCGTCTTCAAGTACCCGGAAGATCCGCGGATCAACTACATCAAGCGGCTGGTGGGCCTGCCCGGCGAGACGCTCGAAATCCGCCAGGGGGACGTGTACCGCCATCTGCCGGATGACGCCGGCGGCGTCCGCAAGGAGATCCTCCGCAAGGACGACCCCGACAAGCAGCGGCTCCTGCAGCTTCTGGTGTACGACAACGACTTTCCCGCACGCGACTTGCTCGCCGCCGGCTGGCCCGAACGCTGGGCCCCCGTCGAGCAAACGGGAGCGGACGACGGCGTCGCGGGCTGGGCGCTCGACTCGTCCGGCTGGAACCCGGAGTACGTCAATCGCACGTTCTCCTTCGAGGGGACCAGTGCCGGCGACGGCCGACTGGAGTGGATCCGCTATCGGCACGTCGTTCCGCAGCGGGCCGACTGGGATGAGTTCCTCGCAGCGCGCGACCGCGGCCAGTCCTTCTCCGCCGATCCTGTGGCGCGGCTGATCAGCGACTTTTGCGCCTACAACGAGTACACGGGTGGGAGCGGGGGCGAACTGCACTACGACGGCGATCAGTATTGGGTAGGCGATTTGACGCTCTCGTGCCAGGTCGACATCACGAGCACCGCGGAAGACGGCGAGCTGGTGCTGGAACTGAATGAAGGGTACCGTCGCTATCGGGTGCGCTTCGACCTGGCCCGTGCGACGGCAGCCATCGCTCACAGCGTTCCGGAGAACCGCGCCCAAGACGAATGGCAGCCGCTCGGCGAGGCGACCACCACTCTGGCCGGCCCCGGCAGCTACACGGTCGCGTTCTCCAACGTCGACGACCGGCTGTGCGTGTGGGTGGATGGGGAACTGCTGGAGTTTGAAGGCTCCGGCGCGTACCTGCCGTACATGGGACTGGCGCGGCAACAGCCCACGCCGCAGGACTTGATTCCCGCGGGCATCGCGGCGGCAGGAGCCGACGTCGAGATTTCGCACGTGCTGCTGGAGCGCGACATCTACTACCGCGCCGAGACGGTCAAGCCGGAATACCAGTACACCGAGCAGGCCTTGCCCATCGAAGAAGCGGTGGACGACACGCTGCGCGGCCGGCTCGACGACCCGCAGGCCTGGTACGAGACGTACACCCAGTCGCTGTCCGTCAACGTCCCGCATTACGAGCATGTCGAGTTCACCTTTACACTCGGTCCCGACGAATTCTTCGCGCTGGGCGACAACAGCCCCCGCAGCCAGGACAGCCGGCTGTGGAGCAATGTGCGCCGCGCGCGGCACCGCCACGCCGTCCCCCGCGAGGCACTCGTCGGCAAGGCCTTCTTCATCTACTGGCCGCACGGTGTGCCGTTCCTCAACGGCGGAGAAGGCTACGCGATTGGATATCACCGTCACGCCGGCGACGGGACGCGCTCCGACTATCCGAGTTTCCGAGTGCCGTTTTATCCCAACGTCGAGCGCATGAGGCGCATTCGCTGAAGCCCACCGGTTGCAACCGGTGGGCTTGCCACGTCACGGAGGACTTATCATGCCGCTGTTGGAATGCACGGGCCTCGTCAAGGACTATCCCGGCAAGCGGGCTGTCGACGGTGTCGACTTCACGGTGGAGCGCGGCGAGATCGTCGGCCTCCTGGGGCCGAACGGCGCCGGCAAGACCACGTCGTTCCGCATGGCCTGCGGACTGATCGCCCCCACCCGCGGACGCGTCGTGCTCGACGGCACCGACGTCACCGACTGGCCTATGTACCTGCGGGCGCGGCGCGGGATGGGCTTTCTGCCGCAGGACGACAGCATCTTCGTCAAGCTCTCGGTTGAGCAGAACCTGCAGGCGATCCTCGAGTTCCTCGATATCGACCGGCAGCGGCGCCGAACGGAAATCGACCGTCTGCTGGGGCAGTTCGGGCTGGCGGACAAGCGGAAGCAGCTTGCCTCGACGCTCTCGGGCGGCGAACGGCGACGGCTGGAAATCGCCCGCTGCCTCGCCAGCCGGCCCTCGCTGATCCTGCTCGACGAGCCGTTCACGGGCATCGACCCCGTCACCATTCACAGCATCCAGGACATCATCGCGGGCCTGCGCGAAAGCGGCATCTCCATCCTGCTCACCGATCACCGCGAGCGCGAGACACTGACGATCACCGACCGCAGCTACATCATCTGTGCCGGCAAGGTACTCGTCGGCGGCGACGCCCAGACCGTGCTGAGCCATCCGCTGGCCCAGGAGCTGTACTTCGGCAAGCGGTTCGACGGCAAATCGATCATCGAAGGGAAGGAGGCGTTCGCCTCGCCGGACTGGTCCGCCCGCAATGTGAGCGGGAGCAGCGGCGCCGGGAAGGGCCAGGCTCAGGCGGATCGAAACGCACCGCCGTTCGCGCCGCCGCTGGACGACCGCCGAAGCGATGCTGCCTGAAGGCGTCGCGAGCTGCGAAGTTTGCGTCGGCGTTTCTCCGCTCCAGCCGCGGTAGCGGCGGCAGACGGTAGCCCACGGCGCGAGCCGTGGGGAGAGCGATTTGATATCGTCTCGGCAGCCCCGGTAGGGGCGGCAGAAACAGATCCTCTGTCGCCCCTACCGGGGCTTGTCGGTGGCTGCGCTCGCCTCTCCCCACGGCTTGCGCCGTGGGCTACGTTCCGCCGCCGCTACCGCGGCTGTGGGCCGCGGTAGCGTGGATTTCAATCCACGCGAGCCGCTTCATTCGCCAGAATCGCTGCCGCG
>JAHWKJ010000643.1 GCA_019347905.1 Planctomycetota bacterium | reverse complement strand
GGCCGTCCCAATCTCGTCCGTCCAATTGCCGGCTCCGCCTTCGATGATCTTCCTGCTCGATAACTACGACTCGTTTACCTATAACCTTGTTCAGAGGCTGGGGGAGATCGACCCGTCACTCGATATCCGCGTCGAGCGGAACGATCAGACGACACTCGAGGAGATCGAGGCGTGGAGCCCTGAGCGGATCATCATATCGCCAGGACCGTGCACGCCCGCCCAATCCGGGCTCTCGAAGGCGGTGATCGAGCGCTTTGGGCCGCGCGTGCCGACTCTGGGGGTGTGCCTGGGGCACCAATGCCTTGCCGAGGTCTATCGCAGTCAGGTCGTCCGCGCCGACCGCCTGATGCACGGCAAAACGTCGCAGATTTATCACGACGGCCGCGGGGTCTTTGCTGGGCTGCCCAATCCGTTTGAGGCCACGCGCTATCACAGCCTTGTCGTGGAAGATCCACCCGAAAACGAGCTGGAAGTCTGCGCGTGGACGGCCGACGGCGACCACCCGCGGGAGCTGATGGGCCTCAGGCATCGCCGGCATCCCGTGCACGCCGTGCAGTTCCATCCGGAGAGCTTTCTGACGGCGGCCGGCTACGCGCTGTTGGAGAATTTCCTCAGACTTCCGGTGGAGGCGGCCCATGTTGAGCGTGGATGAAGCGCTGGCCGCCATCCTGGAGCACGTGCGGCGGTTGCCGCGAGCCGACACATCGCTGAACGAGGCGCTGGATCTCGTGCTGGCGGAGGCCGTCGCGAGCGAGGTCGATTCGCCGCCGTTCGACAAGGCCCTGATGGACGGTTACGCCGTCCGCTCCGGCGACATCGCAGCGGACGGAAAGGCCGAACTGAGGGTGGTCGAAGAGCTCACCGCCGGCAGGACGCCGACCCGCCCGGTCGGCCGCGGCGAAGCGGTGCGGATCATGACTGGTGCACCGCTGCCGGACGGCGCAGACGCGGTCGTGCGCGTGGAAGACACCCGCTTCGACGAAGCCCGCGGCGTCGTGCTGGTTTCGACGGCGGGCGCAACTCCAGAGACGAACGTGCTTCGCCGTGCCGCGGCGATGAAGGCCGGCGACATCGTGCTCCCGGCGGGCCGCCGCCTGCGGCCGCAGGACATTGGGACGTTGGCCGAAATGGGACGGGCGCGAGTCCGCGTCTTTCCGCGTCCGCGGGTGGCCGTACTGGCGACTGGTGACGAACTCGTGCCGGTCGGCGAATCGCCGGGACCGGGACAGATCCGCAATTCGAACGAGCCGATGCTCGTTGCGCAGATCCGGCGGGCGGGCTGCGAAGCGGTGCCGCTGGGCATCGCGCGTGACGAGCGGACTCATCTCCGCGAGCGCATCGAGGTGGGACTTGAGTGTGACGTGCTGCTTTTGTCGGGAGGCGTCTCCGCCGGCAAGCTCGACCTGGTTCCCTCCGAACTGGAGCGCGCCGGCGTGCGGCCGGTGTTTCACAAGGTGCACATGAAGCCGGGTAAGCCGCTGTGGTTCGGCATGCGGGCAGATGCTTCGGACGCGGACGCTTCCGGATCGTCGCAGACGGTCGTGTTCGGCCTGCCGGGCAACCCCGTCAGCAGCTTGGTGTGCTTTGAGCTGTTTGCCCGCACGGCCCTGCGCCGGATGGCAGGCGACGAGCCGGCGGCGCCCACGATCGTGCGGGCACGGCTGGCGGAAGATCATCTTGTCCGCGGGGACCGCCCCACTTATCATCCCTGTGAGCTTCACTGGGAAGCCTCGGGGCCGGTGATTCGCCCCGTGCGCTGGCTGGGCTCCGCAGACCTGCGCGCCACGGTGGACGCGAACGCCATGGTCGTGCTCCCGCCCGGCGAACACCACTACCGCGCGGGCGATGTCCTCGACGCGATCGCGTGGTGAGGAACGCCTCCGTCCAGGGATGGACCGCATGCCAATCGATCTGATGACTCCCGTCCCGCCATCGCCCATCGCTGAACCGCGCCGCGTCGCACCGCCGACATCCAGCCGCGACCGCTCGGAAGACGAAGACGCCGTGGCCGCGATCATCGCCGCCGCGCGATCTTCGGCCCCCAGACCGCCGGCCCGCGGGACGTGGCTGCTATCGGGGCTGACGGCGCTGTTGTTGTGGGCGGCATTTATGCCGCTCGACTGGGCGCCGCTGGGCTGGATCGCCCTCGTGCCGCTGGTGATGCTCGTCCGCATTCCCTGCCCGACGCGCTGGATGTATCGGGCGATCTATCTCACGGGCGTGGCCGGGTGGGTCGTCACGCTGGAGTGGATGCGGCTGGGGCATCCCATGATGTTCCTGGCCCTGCTGGGCCTGGCGATTTATGGCGGGTTCTACCTGGTGGCCTTCGTCGCGATCTCGCGACTGGCCGTGCACCGGCTGCGACTGCCGCTGCTTGCGGTGGTCCCGATGGTGTGGGTCGCAGGCGATTATCTGAAGGCCTACCTGCTGACGGGTTTCTCCTGGTACTACCTGGGCCACACGCAGTACGCGTGGATCGAGCTGATCCAGATCAGCGACGTTACCGGGGCCTACGGCGTGACCTTTCTGCTGGCGATGTCGGCGGCATGTCTCGCAGGGCTTATGCCGGAATCCGTCTTTCGCCGCTTGAAATTGCGTCCCAGCGGAGAGACGTTGGGCGGCGGACTGCCGCCGGTCTCGCGCGGGCGGCGAATTGTCGCGGTGGCGGCGTTCCTGGCCGTCTTTGCCGCTGTACTGACCTATGGCTACATCCGCCGCGGCCAAGCCGACTTCACCGCACGGCCCGGTCCGCGCGTGGCCCTGGTGCAGGGGAACTTCACTCCGGCGGTGAAGCACCAGCCCGGTGCTTCCTACCGCATCTTTCAGGAGCATTACCACCTGACGGGACTGGCGGTCCGCGAACAGCCCAACGTCATCATTTGGCCGGAAACCATGTGGCGGTCCCCGCTGCTGGTCGCTTCACCCAACCTGACCAATGACGCCCTGATGCGGGTTTCGCCGGAGTTCGCCGAAGCGCTGCCGCAGTCGCGCTCGCCAGCCATGCTGCACGAGCTCAGCCAGCAGACCGGGGCGGCGATGATCGTGGGCCTGGAAACATTCGCCGCCGACGCCGATCGCGTGCGGCACTACAACTCGGCGGTCTTCGTGCGGCCCGATGTGGGCCTGGCGGGACGCTACGACAAGATGCACCGCGTGCTGTTCGGCGAGTATGTGCCCTTGCGCGACGCGCTGCCGTTTCTGCAGCACCTCACGCCGTTTGCACCGGCTTCGGCGCTGGATGCGGGCGAGGCCGCGGCGGTGTTCGAGTACCGCGGCTGGCGTTTCCTGCCGAACATCTGCTTTGAAGATACGGTTCCGCAGCTCGTCCGCCGTATGGTGAAGTCC
>JAHWKJ010000111.1 GCA_019347905.1 Planctomycetota bacterium | reverse complement strand
CGACGGACATCGACTCGCGCACGATGCGCGCCCCCCTGCACGAGGCCGAGTTGTGGGGCGAAATGTCGTGCATGAACCGCGCGCCGCGTTCGGCGACGGTCATCGCCGAGCGCGAGTGCTACATGCTCGAGATGCTCCGCAACGTGCTCGACATGCTGCACAACGACCCCGCCTACAAGAAGCGGATGGACGAGAAGTACCGCACCCGCGTGCTCGAAGCGCAGGTCCGGGGCTTGCCCATTTTCAAAGACATGACCGACGACGAGTTTCAGCGCCTCAGCGAATCGATCGATCTCGTCGAGTTCCAGTCGGGCGCGACGATCTTCGAGGAGCACGAGCCTTCGGACTCGTTCTACGTCATCCGCAGCGGCCTGGTGAAGGTGCTGAAGAACGCCTGGTACGTGCTGCGGGAGAGCGAATTCGACGATGACCACTGGACCGCCCTGGCGCAGGAACTGACGGGCCAGGACGAAGACAGCGGCCGCCTGCAGCCCTTGCGCGAGCACGTGTGGTCGGCTGTTTCAGGCGAGGTGCGCGCAATTCTCGAACGGGCCGCCGACGGGAAGCCGCCGGCGACGCTCGACAAACAGAACGTGCTGGCCGGCCTCAACGACTTCATCCGCAACGGCAACCTGCATGAAGCGCTGGGCAAAACCGCCAGGCAAGTGCTGGAAGCGGCCGGGGCCGATATGGGCGGACAGCTCAAAGCCACCATCGCCGACTTCCCCAAAGAGACCGAGAACTGGTCGGAGCTGGAGCAGCGCACGTTCCATCGGGCGTTTCTCGAGCACGTGCTGCCCGCCGGCATTCCGCGACGGTTCGACAGTTCCGGTCCGCGGCGGACGATGGCCTATCTCGGCCGGGGCGACGTGCTGGGCGAGATCGGAGTGTTTCACAACACGCCCCGCACCGCGACTTCCGTCGCCTACGACCACCCGGACAGCGGCTATCACCAGCGCATTCCCGACGCCCGCACGGGGGCCGTCCCCTCGCGCGTCGAACTGTTGAAGATCAGCCGCGAGAAGTTCCAGGAGTTCCTGAAGGACGCGTCGCACGTCCACGCCCGCGTCCAGAAGCTGGTCGAGGAGCGGAAGGCCCAGCTCGAGCGCGAAGGCCGCAGTCTCGGCCAATCCAAAGGTTCGATCCCGCAGGATCGCGAGTTCGATCAGCTCGGCCTCATCCAGGGCCAGAAGCTGATGTTAATCCACCTCGACCGCTGCACCCGCTGCAACCAGTGCGTCGAGGCCTGCGTCAAGGCCCACGACGACGGCCATACGCGGCTGTACCTCGATGGGCCGCGCTACGGACAGTACATGGTCCCCGTCACCTGCCGGCAGTGTCTGGACCCGGTGTGCATGATCGGCTGCCCCGTCGGCTCGATCAACCGCGGCTCCAACGGCGAAATCCAGATCCGCGACTGGTGCATCGGCTGCCGCATGTGCGCCGAACAGTGTCCCTACGGCTCGATTCAGATGAGCGAGCTCGCTAACCCGGTAGAGCTCAGCGCCGCCGAAAAGACGCTGTTGGGCGGCGCCGAACTGAAGCCCGTGAGCGAACGGGCGGTGGTGTGCGACATGTGCAGCTCGCTGCCCCACCAGGATCCGTCGTGCGTCTATGCCTGTCCGCACGATGCGGCCATGCGCGTGAACGCACAGGACTTCTTCCTCGAACCGCTTGTGTTCAGCGAATGACGAATGCCGAAACCCGAATGACGAAAGAATGACGAAGCCCGAATGACGAAGCCCAAAGATCGAAGCTCGAAGTAGAGGAAGCCCGGCGAAACAGGATTTTGCCGTCCAGCGCCTTCGTCATTCGTCATTCGGATTTCTTTCGTCATTCGGATTTCGTCATTCGGGCTTTTGGAGCAAAAGAGTTGCTGATTGACCGGACGCACCGCCGGTGGCTGTTCGTCTCGGCGATCGTTTTCGCCGCGGCTACCGCCGCCTACGTGTGGTACGCGAACACCATTCCCAACGGGCCGCGCGGCGGCACGGTGATGGGTCTCGTGTTCGGCATCCTCGGCACCTTGATGATGACGTTTGCCGGTCTGCTGGCCGGCCGCAAACAGTTCCCGATCGCCGAGATTCCGATTCCGTTCCGCAAAAAGGGCCTGCGGCTGGGCAGTGCGCAGTTCTGGCTGCGGGGACACATCTGGCTGGGGCTGCTCAGCGTTCCGATGATTCTCTACCACAGTGGCTTTGCCTGGGGTGGGCTGGTTGAGAACCTGCTGTGGATCACGTTCGGCTTCGTGATTGTCAGCGGCATCTATGGCCTCATTGTGCAGCAGGTCTTCCCGCGGTTCCTCACATCGCGCGTGCCGCTCGAAACCTTTGTGCAACAGATTCCCTACGTGTCGAAGCGCTCGCAGATTCTTGCCGATCGCATGGTGGCGGAGCATTGCGGCAAGCTCGAGATTCAGAACGATCCGCTGTACCCGCTGTTCGTGAGGATTGCGGAGTTCACCAAGACAGCGTCGAAGGACGACAAAGGCAACTGGATCGACCTGGTCGGCGATGATCTGCGTCCGCTGTTTCTCGACTTGGCCCGGCACGCCAAGCAGAGCCGCTGGATCCGGGCGGAGACCGATTTCGCTACGTTTCTCGAAGACGTCTATGCCGACGTAGTCTCCAAGGCCGAGGCGGCAATAACGGGGGCAAAACCCGCGGGAAAGAAGGCCTCACCGCTGGAGCAAGCCAGAAAGCAAGCCACCGCCGACGGTGACAAGCCTGCGGCTGAATTGCCAACGGCGAAGGGCGGCGTCGCAGCCGCCGGCAAGAAGCCAATGTCCCCGCTGGAGCGCGCCCGTGCCCAGGCAGCGGCAAAGGCAGGCGCCGCGGAAGCGCCCGCAACGGACGCCAAACCGGCATCGAAACTCGAACAGGCCCGCGCGCAAGCGGCCGCGAAAGCCGCAGGAGGCGACGGCGACGGGGCGGGCGCGAAGAAGCTCTCGCCCTTGGAACTCGCCCGCCAGCAGGCGGCGGCGAAGAAAGGCGGCGGAGGCGGTGGGAGCCCGGCGGCAGAGAATTCCGCGCCGGCAGCTCCGCAGAAGAAGCTCTCACCGCTGGAACTGGCCCGCCAGCAAGCGGCGGCGAAGAAGGGCGGCGGGGCGGCAGCCGCAGCGACCGCGGAACAGCCGGCGAAGAAACTCTCGCCGCTCGAACTCGCGCGGCAGCAGGGCGGCGCCGGCAGCGGGGACACCTCCGGCAAGTCGCCTGCGACACCAGCCGGCGCAAAAGTGAAGGAACCCGCCACACCGAAAGAGGCCGCTCCTGCCGCCGCCGCGGCCGCTGCCGCCACGACCACGCCGACGGGGAAAACTCCGCCCCGGCAGATGAGCCCCGAGGAAGTCGAGTCGGAAGTCGTGGCCATCAAGAACCTGTTGATGCAGGACTACGCCTTCGCCGAAGAGCGCGCCAACTTCGCCGCCGAGCAGGCCCGCCGCTTCCTGGCGCCCCCCGCTGCAGCGACGCCGGATGCGCCGAAGAAGGACGGAGCGGTTCCCCGCGCCGTCGCCCCCAAGCGCGAGCGCGGACCCGCCACGGCCACGATGACGTTCGAGGAAATCGGCGAATTCATGGTGCTGGGGTGTCCATTCTGCGGCTTTGAGGTGCAGCTTCGCGACGAGCGGCTAGTCGGTCGGGCGGCCCGCTGCCCCAACTGCCGCGAGAAGTTCCTGCTGATCTCACCGGAGCCGGAGCCGGACGAAGACGAGAACGAGCCGGAGGCCGCCGCCCCCGCCGAGGAGTCGCCTGCGGGCCGGCTCTCGCCGCTCGAACAGGCCCGCCGGCAGGCCGCCGCCAAGAGCGCCGCGGCCGCCCCGCCAGGCGAGGGCAACGCCAAACCGAAAGCGATGTCGCCTGTGGAAATGGCCCGCCGCCAGGGCGCGGCCGGAGCCGCCGCGAAACCTGCGGCCGCAGGGAAAGGCGGCTCGCCCCTCGAACTCGCGCGCGCCCAGGCGGCCGCGAAAGCGGCCGGAGCCGCCGCCGGCGACAAGCCTGCTTCGAAGCTGGAGCAGGCGCGCGCGCAGGCGGCGAAATCGGCGGGCGCGAAGCCCATGCCCGCCGCAGCGAAGAAGACGCCGGCCCCGGCGAAGACATCGGCCGCCGCCGGGAAGCCGGCCGCGGCCAAGCCGCCCATCGCGAAGAAGCCGGCTCCCGGTGGTCCCAAGAAGAAGAGCGGCCCGGTCCCGCGGGCCGCAGAGTTGAAAGCGTTTTATCTCGGAGACGTGCGGCCGTTCCTCTCCGATGAAGCGCCGACGGGCTCGCAGCTCGCCGACGGCACCGTTTCCGGCCGCGTCTTCGCCCAGTTGCGGGCCGAACTGCCCACTGAACTGCACGGCACGCTCGGCGAGCTGGAAGGCTACTGCGAACAGCGGCGGCAGTTCAGCGTCGGCAGGCGGATCCACCGCTGGCTGCACTGGTGGCTGATGGTTCACATTCCCGTGTCGGTCGTGCTGTTCGTGTTATTCATCGCGCACCTCGTGATGGCGTTGCGCGTCGATCCGTTTACGTTTTGAGCAGGTCGAGTGTTCGACCGCAGCCAAAGCCGAACATCGAACATTGAACATCCAACATCGAACTTTGAACGCACCCGCCCGATCACTTCGCGTCGGCGACAGCCGTCCGCATCCACGGCAGTCGAGCCCAGAGCGATGGCAGGCGCAGTTCGACGTTCAATGTTCAATGTTCGATGTTGGATGTTCGCCTTGCTGACGCTTTGATTCGTCGACCCTTTCGACCTTCGACCCCTCTTCCATGCCCGTCGAACGCAGTCACAGCAGCCGCGAGCTTTCCAACCGCGTGGAGATCGACTTCCACAAGCGGCGGGGACGGTTCCGCAGCGCGGTCTGGATCGTCGCGCTCGTGCTGGCCGTCGCCACGATGCTGTGGCTGGGGTGGCAGATGACGGCCGGCGAGCGGCGGTTGTTTGCCGGTGGCGAGGTCGCCACGCCGCACAAGATGTTCGAGAACGACTGCTCGAAATGCCACGCGGGCGCCGAGTGGCGGCCCGTCAAACGGCTGGCGACGCTGAACGATTCCGTGTCCTCGGTGCTCAACGAAAAATGCCTGGCCTGCCACGAGGGGCCGGAGCACCACGCCGGACAGGTTCCGGCCCACGCGGAGATCTCGTGCGCGGTGTGCCATCGCGAGCACGAGGGCGACGTCGGCCTCGCGTGGGTCGATGACGCGCACTGCATCGACTGTCATGCCGATCTGAAGGTTCGCCGCGACGACGGGGAAATCCAGTCCTCGGAAGCCTATGTCAATCGCATCACGAGTTTCGACGGGCCTCCCGAGGCCGGCGGCCATCCGGAGTTCGCGCTCGCGCGGCTGGTGAAACTCGACACCCAGGAGCTGCCCGACGAGCGGCGTGCGAGCCTGGAGCGGATCGTGTACGATGCCCACCCGCTGGTGAAGTGGTTCCAGCGCGAGGGGGAGCGCGAGGAGCGCTGGCAGGACAATGCCCGCATCCGCTTTAACCACAAGGTGCACGTGCACGCGAAGTACGAAGATGGCCGGCTGGTCGAGGGGCTGTTCGACGCCGATCGCAACCTCGTCGACCTCTCGAACCAGTGCACCACGTGTCACGAGTTCGACGCCGCCCGCCGCTACATGCAGCCCATCAGCTACGAGCGGCACTGCGCGGAGTGCCATCCGTTGTTCTTCGACGTCGATCGGCAGCGGGACGGGCAGCCGGCGACCGTGCCGCACGAATCGCCGGAACTGGTCCGCGGCTTCCTCACGGAGTTTTACACGCTGCAGGCGCTCAAGAATCCGGCTGGCGGCGCGCCGGCCGAGCGGCTCGAACCGCCGCGATCGCTGCCGGGTAAACCTGACCGGCCGCTGCTCACTTCAGAAGCGGCCGCCAATATCGACCGCCAGGTGCAGGCCGCGGAAGCGACTGTCCTCGACCACACGCACAAGCTGTTCGCCCAGGAGGGCACGCGCGGCGGCTGCCGCTACTGCCATGAAGTCGAGGAGGCCGGCGCGGGCGGCTCATTTGCGTGGCAGGTCGTGCCGCCCAACATTCCCGACCGCTGGCTGGTGCACAGCAAGTTCCGGCACGACAGCCACCGCATGCTGGCCTGTGCCGAATGCCACCGCAGCCTCGACGGCAAAACGAGCGTCGTCGACAGCGCCAGCACGGGCGACGTGCTCATCCCGTCGATCGAACGCTGCCAGAAGTGCCACACGCGGGAAATCCATGCCGATGTGGAAGACCGCGAGTGGGCGCGCTTCGGCGGCGCCCGCACCAGTTGCGTCGAATGTCACAATTACCACGATCATCGCGAAGAGGACTTCAACGGCCCGTTGAATGTCCAGTTGCGTCGCCGCACGGCCGGGAAGGACGCATCTTCGCGGCTGGAAATTACGAAGTAGCAATCAGCGCCGTTGCGCGCCCACAGTGCGCACAGCAAGTTCGTAGTGGCCGGCTTCAGCCGGCCAAGCCGTGTTCGTAGTGGCCGGCTTCAGCCGGCTGAAGCCGGCCACTACGAACAAACGGTTGAGCGCAGCTGTCCTACATGATTCCGCCCGAGTGCCAGGCATGAAACGAATCCTCGGCCGGTTATGTCTTACGCTTCCGCTGGCCGCCGCGGGCGGCTGGCTGCTCTTTGCCCGCTCCGGAGTTGCCGTCGAACCGTCATCGCTGGGCCGCAGCCTGCCGGCTGCGCAGGTTCCTCCCTCTCCCGATGGTGAGACTACGGAGCGGCGATACGTCGGCGCCGCCGGCTGTGCCGCCGCGAATTGCCACGGCGGCGGCGGATATCGCGGCGGACAGCAGGACCCCCTGGGCAGCGAGTACACGTGGTGGGCACAGAAGGATCCGCACGCCGACGCCTTCGCTGTCTTGTACAACGATGAATCGCGGCTGATCGTCCGGAACCTGCGGAACTCGGCGAAATACGAGTCCATCCGCGACGCCCACGCCGAGACGATCTGCCTCAACTGCCATGCCGTCACTCCCGGTGCGACTCGGCACGAAGAGAAGCACGAGTTCACTCTGCACGACGGAGTGAGCTGCGAGGCGTGCCACGGTCCGGCGGAAGACTGGCTCAGCGCGCACAAGCGGGCCGACTGGAACGAGCGCTCGCCGGAAGAGAAAGCCGCGCTGGGCTTCTACAACACCAAGGACCTGCTGACCCGCGCCCGCGTGTGTGCGAGCTGCCATGTGGGAGCCGAAGGCCGCGACGTCAATCACGATCTTGTAGCCGCCGGCCATCCGCGGCTCAACTTTGAGCTGGCGGCCTACCAGGCGAACATGCCGGCCCATTGGGACCGCGACGACGACCGCCGCCGCCACGCCATCGGCCCCGCGGACGTGCCCGACCGCGAGCTGCGCTCCGTTTACGAGACGAAGCTGTGGGCGTTGGGGCAGGTCGTCACTTCTGAACAGGCGCTGAAACTCTTGCAAACGCGCGCCGCCGATTCCCACGAACTGCGGTTCTCCGCCCCCTGGCCGGAGTTCACCGAGTACAGTTGCTTCGCCTGCCACCACGACCTGGCCCCCGAGGCCTGGCGGCAGACCCGCGGCTACCCCGGCCGCAAGCCCGGCCAGTACCCGTGGGGCACGTGGCTCTATCCGCTGGTGCCCTCGGTGGCCGCGGAACTGGACGGCGTCGACCTTGCCGGCAACGAGACCACCTTCACCCGGCTGCGGCAGGAAATGGCGAAGCCGTATCCCGACCGCGACGAGGCGGCGAAGATGGCTGGTGAGTTGCAAGCCGAGCTCGGCCAGTGGGCCGGCCGCATCGCCGCCGATGAGCTGACGCCCGAAGAGGCGCGGCAGCTTCTCGCCCGCGTGTTGGATAACGGCGGCGAACTGGCCGAACTCGACTGGGACGCCGCCGCCCAGACGTACCTGGCCGCCGTGGCCTTGTGGCACGGCCTGGCCGACGCCAGCACGGAGGGCGAGCGTCCCGATCCCACTCCGCTCACAAGTTCCTTGGAGTCGATCCGCGACGCGCTGCGGTTCCCCAGCGAGCAACAGGCGCCGGCCGCACAGTACGACAGCCCACGCGATTACAATCAGAAAAAAATCGAACGCCTGCGGAACGAATTCCAGCAGATCGAATTGCAGCTTGCCGCACCGTAGGACGTACGCTGTCATGCCCAAGCAACGTTTCGCTGTCCTCTGTCTCGCCCTCGTCACGTCGGGCGCGACGGCTGTCGGCCTGTATTCGTTCGTCGCGGCGGGTGAAACGCCACCCGCACGTGGGCTGAGTACCGCTCCGGTCGCTGACGCTTCCGGCTCTCTGGGCGACCGCCTCGTGGCGTTGGCGATTCAGGACCAGCCGGAGGCGGCCGGCGAAGCACCGGGCGGAATTCCACACGCACCCGGTCGCAAGTTCCTGGGCATCAACGACGGCGGCTGCGCTCTGTGTCACTCGAAGGCAAACGAAAGTGCGGCGATTCCAGGCATCGCCGCGGGCGTCACGGACGACGGGTGGGCGATGCTCAACGAGGTTCAGACCTGGGGTCAGCACGATAAGCACTACCAGGCGTGGAGTGTGCTGCTCAACGAGCGCTCGCAGCAGATGGCACGGCTGATGGGCGTCGTGGACGGACAGGGCCAGTCGCAAATTCACCGCGACGTCCGCTGCCTCACGTGCCATGCCGGTCTGCCGGTCGACCAGATGAACGCGGGCGAAAATGGCTTCATCCCCGTGGAGCTTGCCAACGACACGAAGGTCAATCTCGGCGTGAGCTGCGAGAGCTGCCATGGCGCTTCCGGCGACGGGGAAGGGGGCGTCAAGGGCTGGGTCGACATCCATCGCTTCAAAGACCGCTGGCGGTTCGAGAGTCCCGAGTGGAAGTGGAGCGAGCACGGTTATTACGACGTCCGCTCTCCGGTCTCCAAGACGCGGCTGTGCGCCTCCTGCCACATCGGCAATGCCGACGAAGGCCGCATCGTCACCCACGAGATGTACGCCGCCGGCCATCCGCCGCTCCCCGGCTTTGAGGTCGAAACATTCATCCACCAGGAGCCGCAGCACTGGCGCGATTTCGGGCAGAAGAAGGAAGCGATCCGCAACGAGTTTCTGGAGAAGACCGGCACCACCTACGATCCCGCCCACCTGCACCACACGAAGAAGCTGTTGATCGGAGCGCTGGTCAATCTCAGCACCTATCTGGAAGCGACGGGCGATCTGGCCGCCGGCGCTGCGATGCCCATCGCGCAGAAGCCCGACTGGCCCGAACTGGCCCAGTTCGCCTGCTACGCCTGCCACCACGATCTGAAGACGCCCGCCTGGCGGCAGGAGCGGGGTTACTTCGTGACGCCCGGCCGCCCGGTGCCCTACGAGTGGCCCGTGACGCTGGTCGCGCTGAGCGTCGAGGCCGCCGGCCGGCCGGCCAGCGAAATCGGCACGCGCCAGCAGAAACTCGCCGCCCCCATCGATGCACGTCCCTTCGGCGACCCTGACACGTTGCCCGCCGCCGCCCGCGAATTGGCAGCGTGGGCCAATGGCGTTGCCGGCGAGATCGAGAAGAAAGATCTCACGCGGGCGGATGGCCAGGCGCTCTTGGAGCGCATCGCCGAGCTGGCCACGAAGCACGTGTACGATTACGACTCGGCCCGCCAGCTCGTGTGGGCCTTCAACGTCGTCTACCAGGACATGAAGGTCGGCCGGGACGAGGTACCCTTCAACCCCGTCAAGCAGGAGATCGGCTGGCTGGCCCGGCGCGAGACGCTCGACCCGCTGGAGCAGAAGCTCGCCAGCCTCGAGTCGATCCTCTTGCTGGATCTCCGCAAGGGCCGCGAAACGCAGCAGGCAGTCGCGGGCCAGGAGCGCCCAGTGTTGGAAGTCGACCTGGCGGAAATCCTGCCTCCCATCACCCGCTACGAACCGACCGAGTTCCAGACCCGCTTCCGCGAAATCGCCCGCCTGCTCGACGAGTAGCCGCCCGGCGGGCGCGCAGACGGTCCGCCCGGGTGCAGGCGCCGACCGGTGAGCGGGCGACTCGCGCTCACCGGCCGCTGTTTTTCTGATTCGCACTTCACCGGCTCATCAACTCTTCGGCCAGCAGCGTCTCGAACCCGGCGAACAGCTCGTCCGACTCCGCCTGCTCGTCCGGAAGCACTGCAACCGGAAGATCCTCCTGATCGTGGTTCGCGTCGTCCGCATCCCAATCGTGCCGACGAACCGTTCTCGTCCGCAGCACCGGGAGAATCACGGAGACGATCGGCTCGGCGGTATCGTCGGCCGTCCGGTCATCGGCCGCTTCGAAGCCGTCGTCCGGCAGCAGAAAGATCGCGCCGCCGAGAGCGGCGCTGCCGGCGTGCTGGTCCGAACGCCCTTCGGGCAGGCGTCGTGCGCCAGCCGCGAGTGTCGCCTCCATCACGCCGCCGTGTTCATGCTCCAGGCCGAGCAGGTGGCCCAGTTCGTGCGCGACGGTGGTGAGGAGATCCATCCGGTTCAGCTCGCCCTGATCGCCGGGCGTCGTGAACTCGCTGTCCTCCCCGGCAGTCGGATCGATAAACCAGCCGTGGCCCGCCGCGTCCTGGTCGATCCAGATCGTGCCGCTGGCCCCTGCGACGCCGAGGCGATTGCCGGGAATGTCGGCGATCCGGAATGGCATGTGGCGCACGGCCGCCAGCCGTTCGGCGTCCGCGCCCGCGGCGGCCCAGCGGGCGATCGCCTGATCAACGATCGCCTGCAGTTGATGTTCCGTGAGGCTGTCTGCGCCCTCGCCCAGTCCACTGCCTGCGAGCAGCGGGTCGCCCTCGAGCTGGTCGATCACGGCCTGGGCGGCATCGATCAGCGGTTGGCCCTGAGCGGCGGTCAGGATGCCGCTGCCGATGAAGTCGTTGACCTGGTTGATGAAGGCCTGGAGCTGGTTGATGGCGGGCGCCTCGTTGTCGTTATCCAGTTGCTGAATCGCCGCCTGGACCTTGACCAGCAGGGCGTTGCCCTGGCCGTGGTTCAAAACGCCGCCCGCGACCAAGGCCTGCACGTCGGCGATGATCGGTGGGATGGAGTCCTGGCGTGCGACACCGATGTACCGCGCCAAGGCAAAGTCCAGGCCGGTGCCCGGCTGCCCGGAGGAGCCCGCGACCACGATCTTGCCGTCAGGCTGGATTGCCACGCCGGAGGCTTGGGCAGCGAAGCTGCCGAAGTCCGTGGTCACCTTGCCATCGCCGCTGAAGCGCGTGTCTAGGCTGCCGTCGATGTTGTAGCGGGCGAGGGCAAAGTCATGGGGGCCGCTGCTGCCGCTCTGGAAAGACACGCCCGCGGCGACGATCTTGCCGTCGGCCTGGATTGCCACGCCGGTGGCTTGGTCAAAGGCGCCGGCGAAGTCTGTGGTCACCTTGCCATCGCCGCTGAAGCCCGTGTCGAGGCTGCCGTCCCCGTTGTAGCGGGCGAGGGCAAAGTCGGCAAAGTCAACAGCGCCGCCCTGGAAGGAGATGCCCGCGGCGACGATCTTGCCATCGGCTTGGATTGCCACGCCACCGGAGGCTTGTTCAACGGAGCTGGCGAAGTCGGTGGTCACCTTGCCGTCGCTGTCGAAGTTTGTGTCCAGGCTGCCATCCGCGTTGTAGCGGGCCAGGGCAAAGTCACCGCCTGTCGAGCCCGCGACCACGATCTTACCGTCGGCTTGGATCGCCACGCCGAACGCTCGGTCAAAGGAGCCGGCGAAGTCGGTGGTCAGCTTGCCGTCGCCGCTGAAGGTAGTGTCCAGGCTGCCGTCTACGTTGTAACGGGCCAGGGCAAAGTCGTTGCTGGTGCCGGGCTGCACTGACAAGCCCGCGATCACGATCTTGCCATCGACCTGGATCGCCACGCCGAGGGCTTGGTCAGTGGAGCTGCCGAAGTCGGTGGTCAGCTTGCCGTCGCCGCTGAAGCTGGTGTCCAGGCTGCCATCCGCGTTGTAGCGGGCTAGGGCAAAGTCAACACCGGTGCCCGACTGGACGGACCAGCCCGCGACCACGATCTTGCCGTCGGCCTGGATCGCCACGCCGTGGGCTTGGTCACTGAGGCTGCCGAAGTCGGTGGTCACCTTGCCGTCGCCGTCGAAGCTGGTGTCCGGGCTGCCGTCCGCGTTGTAACGAGCCAGGGCGAAGTCTCCACCGCCCGTAGTTCCGACTACGACAATCTTGCCATCAGCTTGAAGCGCCAGGTCAAAGCCGAAATCACGTGCCGAACCCAGGAAGCCGGTCGTAACCTTGCCGTCGCCATCAAACGAGGCGTCCGGGCTGCCGTCCGCGTTGTAGCGGGCCAGGGCAAAGTTCGACGCGGCGTCGTAAGTCATCCCTTCCTTGCTGATGTCTGTGACGGTGAACGTCCAGGTGCAGCCATTCTTGCCCCAGCAGGAATTCGCCTTGTCGGCCTCGATGATGGCGCGGCCCGAAACGACGGTGCCATCCGAGAGCACATAGGTCTGCGTGACGGCCGAGTCGGTGCCCTCGATGCAGCCGGACCAGTCGCCAATCACGGTGGCACCGTCGACCGGCGTCCCGAATTCATCGACCACTTCGATCGTGGCGATTGCCAGCCGGCGGGGCCCTCCGACGTTCTTGAAGCTGATACCCATGTCGCTGACGTGCAGGCTGGTCCCTGTGTTTGTCGTCTGGGCCTGCAGGAAGGCGCCGGCTGTCCAGACGCCGGCCATGAGGCCAGCGGTGATGACGGCGACGGACGTGAGCAGTGTGTAATGACGATTCGTGAACATGATGCGAATCCCCTTCGTTTTTGCGCGGTCTGCGGTAGAATGAGACAGCCGCGTCCGGGCGCGCAGACCGTCCGCCCGGGTGCCGGCGCCGGCCGGTGAGCTGGAGTTTGGCGGCTCGCGCTCACCGGCCGCTGTTTTTCTGGTTTGTCGGTGGTCCGTGGTCAGTTGTCCGTTGTCGCGGCGGGCTGGTTCTGCTGCGGCCTCGGTGCTTCGACGGCGCTGACTTCTGACCTCTGACCTCTGATCTCTTCTGGATTGAGGCCCATCAACTCCTCCGCTTCGGCGCGGAAGCGTCGGAGTTCGTCAGGCCAATGGCTGTTCTGGTCCAAGAGGGGTTGATCCTGTTCCAGCCACGCAACGGACGAGTCATACCACTCGCGGGCCTGCTCTCTGTCGTCGAGCTGCCAGCAGGCCATCGCCAGGAAAAAGCCGTTGAACGCCGAGGACTTTCCGGGCGCCAGATCTTCCGCCTTGCTCAGTGCGCCGAGGGCCTCGTTCCATCTGCCGGCGCGATAACGCGCCACGCCGAGCGTGTTCCGGTAATTCGCGTCATCGGGCGCCAGTTCGACGGCGGTCTCGGCGAGTTGGAGCGCCTCGTCCGTATCCCGGAGCCGCGGATTGGGACACGTGGCCAAAAGCCAGGCCAGAGAGTTGCAGGCCGCGGGCTGCTTCGGATCCAGGCTGATATCCTTCCGATAGGCCTGGATCACCTCGCGATAGGCTTGGATCGCCTCATCGTCGCGGCCGGCCGCCGACAACAGGCGAGCTAGCTCGCC
>JAHWKJ010000642.1 GCA_019347905.1 Planctomycetota bacterium | reverse complement strand
GGGCGCCCCGGATCCGCGGTGGGTGACGGCCACCTTGTGGCCGTCGGCGGCGAGAAAGTCGACGCCGGCGGCCTCCACATCGAGGGGAAAGACTCCCAAGCCCTGAATGGCGTCCAGAAACAAGAGCGCCCCGCGGCGATGGGCGACCTCGGCCAGCTCGCGAGGGTCGTTGCGCCAGCCCGTCGCATAGCCGACCCAGCTCGCGGCAACAATTCTTGTCCTCTCGTCGCAGGCGTCTGCGAGCCGGTCGAGGCGCTCGTTTTCGGCAGGCACCAGACGTGCTTCGACGCCGCGGGCCGCCAGGTTCTGCCACGGATACAAATTGCTGGGAAACTCGCACGCCGGCACGACGACGTTGTCTCCCGGTCGCCACGGAAAGCCCTCCGCCACGAGGTTCACTCCCTCGGTCGTGTTGTGGATGAGGGCGATTTCATCGGCGTCGGCGGAGAGCAGTTCGGCCCCCAGCCGCCGGGCGGCTTCGACCTCCTGCCGCCAGCGCGGCCAGTCGGTCACGCCGTCAGCCGAAGCGCTGTTTGCCCACTCGATGACGGCGGCGGCCGTCGATCGCGGCAGCGGCGCCACGGCGGCGTGGTCGAAATACGCCAGCCGCTCGGCGGCCGGCATGTCGCGACGGAACGAAAGCCACCTGTCGGGTTCCGTGGGCATGATGGCGTGCTCCTCGCTGGCGCTTCGGGTTGGTGTGGCAGACACTAACCCGAAGCGCCAGCGAGGGCTCGCAAGTCGTCGAGCCGGAAGCGTCAGCGCCCGGTGCGCTACCGGCAGCGATTATAGCGGTCCGAAGGTCCGGCTCGCGTCGCATGAGCTGCCGCACATTCCGCACGATCCTGCGGAACTCGCCCTTATCGGCCGGTGCTCGCTGGGGGCTGGAGCGTTTTTCCCGCCTGCCTGGGAAACGTGTCCGATACTTACTGTGGCAGATCCCGCTTGCACCATGACGCGACCGACTGAGGGGGGAATCCCATGCGGACATTCAAACTCCTGCAGGTACTGGGGCCGGCGTGTGTGCTGTGCCTGGGAATACACGCCGCCCGCGCCGCCGAGCCTGTGGAAGAGCGCTCCGTCGCATGGCTGACCGAGTTCTCGAAGGCGCAGCGTGAGTCGCGCCGACTGAACCGGCCGCTGCTCGTGCACTTTTATGCCGACTGGTGCACTCCCTGCCGGCGCATGGAGCGCACCGTGCTCGAGAACGCCAGCGTACGCGAGCGGCTGGCCAGCGGCTTTGTCGCGGTGAAGATCGACAGCGACCGGCATCCGGAGCTGGTGCGGCGATTCGACGTGCAGTCGCTGCCGACGGACCTGATCTTTTCGCCGGACGGGCGGCTGCTCTCGGCCACGCAGGGCGTCGACGAGGCGACGGTGTACCTGGCCCGGCTGGAGCGAGTTGCCCCATCCGCGTCCACACGGCCGCTGCCGGACGCGCTGATGGACGAGGAGCGTTCGCAGCAGGTGCCGGTCGTCTTCGAAGGCGACCACATGCCGCTGCCTCCGGCTGACGAGTCCGGTTCCACGGCCACTCCCGCGCAACCCCCCCCTGCCCCCCCCTTAGCAAGGGGGGAAGGAAGAGTTGGCCTCGAGGGGTTCAGCCCGGTATCGCTGTGGAGCTGGCGCGAGTGGCGCAAGGGGGATGCGCGGTTTAGTGTCGAGCACCAGGGCGTCACCTACCTGCTCGCATCGGCCGACGAAGCGGAGCAGTTCAAGAACAATCCGGATCGTTATGTGCCGCGGCTGCTGGGCTGCGATCCGGTTGTGCTATTCGACACCGACCGGGCCGTGCCGGGACAGACGAAGTACGGCGCCTACTACGAGGGCGAGCTGTACCTGTTCATCAGCGAGGAGAACCGGACCCGCTTCAAAGAGTCGCCCCAGCGCTACACGCGTACCCGGCACGTCCTGAAGCTACAGGGGGCCGACGGCGTCGGCGCGCCAGGCATGCTCTAAATCACCGACTCGCAAAATCGATGTCGGTGGTTTAGACTCCGAAAGACATGCAACTGGGGTTTGTCAGCGCCATTCTTCCCGATGAGCCGCTGGAGCGGGTCCTCGCGACCGCGGCCGAATTGGGCTACGACTGCGTCGAGCTCATGTGCTGGCCGGTCGGGAAGGCGGAACGGCGCTACGCCGGGGTCACGCACGTCGATGTAGTCGACTTTGACGACGCGCGAGCCGCTGCCGTCCGCAGGCTGACCGAGCAGCACGGCGTTGCGATCAGCGGTCTCGGTTATTATCCGAATCCGCTCTCGCCGGATCCGGCCGAAGCCGCACAGGCGGCGGAGCACATCCGCCGGGTCATCGAGGCCGCCGGACGACTCGGCGTCGGCCGGATGAACACGTTCGTGGGCCGCGACTGGACGAAGTCGGTCGATGCCAACTGGCCCCGCTTCCTCGAAGTGTGGAAGCCGCTCGTGGAGTTCGCCGAGGAACAGCAGGTGCGGATCGGCATCGAGAATTGCCCGATGCTGTTCACGGGCGACGAATGGCCGGGAGGGAAGAATCTGGCGATCAGCCCCGCCATCTGGCGGCGGATGTTCGAAGCGCTGCCGAGTCCTCACTTCGGACTGAACTTCGACCCGTCGCATCTCGTCTGGATGCAAATGGACTATCTCGCGCCGTTGCGAGAGTTTGCCTCGCGGCTGATTCATGTCCACGCCAAGGACGTGCGCATCGACCGGCACCGTCTCGACGACGTCGGCATTCTGGCGGCACCGCTGGACTATCACTCCCCGAAGCTGCCGGGTCTGGGCGAGATCGACTGGGGCCGGTTTTTCTCCGTACTCGGAGATGTGGGCTACAAGGGGCCGGTGTGCGTCGAGGTCGAGGACCGTGCGTATGAAGACACGCCGGAGGCAAGGCGGTTGGCGCTCCGCCAGAGTTGCACGTATCTCCGGAACTTCCTGCCGCGCGAGGAACGCAGCACATGAAACTGCGCTGGCCGGCACCGCGAGCGACACATGCGGAGAAGCAAGGTATGAAGATTCGACGCATTGCAGTGACAGCGGCCGCGGCCGTTTGCTGGCTGGCCGCCGGCAGCGGCGGACAGCTTCTGGCGGACGCGCTCGCGGACGACTCCTGGGTGCGCATCACCGAGGACGGTCGTGCGATCAAGGTCGAAACCGACCTGCTTGAAGCGGTCATCCCGAAGAAGGATCCCAAGCACTGGATGACCGGCATCGAGAAGGGCTCGTTTCTCGACAAGGCCACCGGCTGCCGCGAAGTGGGCGACGGGCTGATGGTTGTCGATTGGCTGATGGAGGCCGGCAGCGACGAGGGCTGGGCCGACGAGGTGATCGCGCCCGACGGGAACGGCGTGGGCCGCTATCTCTGGCACGCGAATGAGAC
>JAHWKJ010000641.1 GCA_019347905.1 Planctomycetota bacterium | reverse complement strand
GAGGACTTCGTGACAGGAAGATTGAAGACAGGAAAATCAACAAGCGGCATTCATTTTCCTGTCCTCGTCTTCCTGTCCGCCGCTTGCTCCGTTGTGCGTTTCCCTGTTCACATCGAGCGAAGATGAGTCGCACTCGGCTTCGCAGGCAGCCAATTCCTGCAAATCGACTTGTAGCCGTTGGCTGCTCGCTTGTCACGCGGTTCCCGGTGCGGTGCACGACGCACTTTGCGATTTTTTTACGCAAAGACGCGAAGGCGCAAAGACGAAAGAGCAGGCGGAGTCGCGCGGCTCGACCAAATCCTGCAAATCACTCCACCCAATTCTGCCTTTGCGGCCCCTTCGCGCCTTTGCCCCTTTGCGTCAAATTTTTGTCCGCAAAATGCGTCGCGCGCCCTTCCCGGTGCGTTCCCACTGGCCCCCTTTCCCCCGGCGTGGAGCGCGGGCATAATCGGAGGCTGCGAACCGCCAACAAACCGGACGCAGGCAGATCGTGAATCGTTCGACGCCCACCACAATTCCTCGATCGCCACACTTCCCGCCCGGCGGGACGCGGCGCGAGTTCCTGCTCCGCGCCGGCGGCGGCATGGGGGCCGTGGCGCTGGCTGCGATGCTCGAGGAAGACGGCTTTGTCGCGCGCTGTGCGGCCGGAGAATCCGCTGCGCCGCGCGATCCGCTCGCGCCCAAAGAGCCGCATTTCGCGCCGCGGGCAAAGCGGGTCATGTACCTCTTCATGCACGGCGGGCCCAGCCATGTCGACTTGTTCGACCCGAAGCCCGACCTGGTGAAGTATGCCGGCCAGCCGGTGCCGGAGAGCTTCGGCATGTTCATGACGCGGCGGAACGTCGCGCAGAACCCGCTGCTGGCGCCGGTCAAGCCGTATCACAGGCACGGTGAGTCGGGCTTGGAGATCAGCGAGTTTCTGCCGCACATCGCGCGGCACGCCGACGAGTTGTGCGTGCTGCGAAGCTGCCACGGCGACAGCGTGAACCATCCGCAGTCGGTGTACCAGATGAACACCGGCAGCATTCTGATGGGCAAGCCCAGCCTGGGAAGCTGGGTCGCGTGGGGCCTGGGCACCGAGAACCGCAGCATGCCGGCGTTTGTCGTGTTGCCCGATCCCGGCGGCGGCCTCAAGGGCGGACCGCCGGCCTGGGGCAGCGGCTTTCTGCCCGCCAGCTTTCAGGGCACGACGATGCGGCCGGGCAAGAATCCGATCCTGCATCTGAAGCCGCAGCCGGGAATCACGAACGAACGCCAGCAGGCGGCGCTGGATCTCGTCCGCCGCCTCAACGCCAAGCACCTCCGCGAGCAGGATTTCGACGGCGAACTGGCCGCCCGCGTCAACGCTTACGAGCTGGCCTTCCGCATGCAGGCCGCCGCTCCGGAGGTCGTGGACCTCGCGGGTGAGACGCGCGAGACGCTGGCGCTGTACGGCATCGGCGAAACGGAAACCGACGAGTTCGGCACGCGGTGCCTGCTGGCCCGGCGGATGATCGAGCGCGGCGTGCGGTTCGTGCAGCTTTACTCCGGCGACACCGCCGGCTGGGACGCGCACAACAACGTGCTGCAAAACCACGGCACGTACTGCCGCCGCACCGACCGCCCGGTCGCGGGACTGTTGTCCGACCTCAAGCGCCGCGGCCTGCTCACCGATACGCTGGTCATCTGGGGCGGCGAGTTCGGCCGCATGCCCATGAGCGAGCAGGGCACCGGCCGCGACCACAACCCCTGGGGCTACACCGTCTGGCTGGCCGGCGGCGGAGTGAAAGGCGGCACGACGTATGGCTCAACCGACGCGATCGGCCTTCGGGCCGAGGAGCAGAAGGTCCACGTGCACGACCTGCACGCCACGATCCTGCACCTGCTCGGCCTGAACCACGAGCTGTTGACCTACTTCCACAACGGCCGCGACGAACGCCTGACCGACGTCGCCGGGCGGGCAGTGCAAGAGATTCTGGCATAATTGTTGCCGAGCCGTACGTGGTGTGGCATGATTTAGCCGCCGCACCGCCGCCGAGAGGATGACGACTATGGCCCTGCAAGTGACGCTCGATCTGCCCACCGACGTCGAGGAGCGATTGAGACGCGAATCGGCAACGCTCGATGCCGATGTGCAGGAGGCATTCGCGCTGGAGTTGTTTCGTCGCGGCAAGCTCACCCACTTTGAGTTGTCGCGTGTGCTCGGGCTCGATCGTGTCGAGACGGACGCCTTGCTGAAACAACGTGGCATCTTTGAGCAGTCGCTTACTTCAGAAGATGTGGAGCAAGATCGGCAGACGCTCGAACGTCTGTTCGGATCAGGCATTGACGCCAAGAACTGATCACCCTGTCGCCGGGCACGAGACAACACGGGCTAATCAATGTTGGTGGTGGCCGACAGCTCGCCGTTGATCGCGCTGATCAATCTCGGGGACATCGCAGTGCTGCCGGCGCTGTTTCAGGAAGTCATCATTCCGCCGGAAGTCGCGAGCGAATTGGACTCGCCCAGACGACCTCAGAACATCCGCGACTTTGTTGCCTCTCGCCCGGGGTAGCTTGTTCAGCGGACGCCAGCCAACGTCGAATCGATCGATGGGTTGCATGCCGGTGAACTGGCGGCAATCAGCCTCGCCGCCGAACTCAACGCCGGCCTGCTCCTGATCGACGAGCAGTTCGGGCGGAAAACTGCTGCTGAGCGCGGGCTCGCAATCACCGGCACGATCGGTGTGCTCGAACTGGCCGCGCACCGGGGGCTGATCGATCTGCGGGATGCATTTGAGCGCATCACGAAGACCGACTTCTGGGTCTCGCGCGAGCTACTCGATGAACGCTTGAAGCGCTTCGAGTCCCCTCGCGGAGCGGGTTCGCGAACTCACCCGCGAAATGAGGCGGCACCTCAATATGCCCGCGGCCGCACGCGGGCCTGCACGCGCAGCGGCAGGCCCGTGATGCGCAGGAAGCCTTCGGCGTCGGTCTGGTTGTAGCTGCCGCCGGCTTCCATGCTGGCCACGTCGGCGTCGTACAGGCTGTGGGGGCTGGTGCGACCCTGCACGAGGATGTTGCCCTTGTACAGGCCCAGCGTTGCCTCGCCTGTCACCGGTTGCTGGGCGTCGCGGCTGAAGGCCATCAGCGCGTCCATCTTGCGGCAGTACCAGAAGCCGTAATACACCATCTCGGCGACTTCCGGCGCCAGGCGGTCGCGCAGGTGCACGAGGTCGCGGTCGAGCGTCAATTGTTCGATCGCGCGGTGGGCCTCGTAGAGCAGCGTCATGCCGGGGGCCTCGTACACGCCGCGGCTCTTCATGCCCACGAAGCGGTTCTCGACGATGTCGATGCGGCCGATGCCATTTCGTCCGCCGATCTCGTTCAGCTCGCGGACCAT
>JAHWKJ010000640.1 GCA_019347905.1 Planctomycetota bacterium | reverse complement strand
GATCGTTGGTGATTTTGAAGTCGGGCCAGCTCAGCTCGTTCAGGTGCGCCAATTCCGCCTTCAGCTCCTCGGCGTTCTTGACCATCGTGCGAAACTTGAACATACCGAAGCGCCGGCCGGCGCGGCCCGTGCGAAGCTGCGCCAGCAGCACACGGCCCGGATCCTCGAGCCAGATGAGCGCGGCGCAAAGCGCCATCACGGGCAGGGCCGGAATGAGCACGACCAGGCAGACGGCAACGTCGAACAGCCGCTTCGCCAACTCGTAACCCGTGCGATACAGCCGCACCGAACCGGGGACCACAGGCAGCAGCCTCAGGCGGGCCGGAGCAGTCGGCGACGATTCCGCAATGGGCGGAAAGCGTCCCACAGACGGCCGCAGGGCTCTGCCAGTCCGCGGCAAACCCGCGGCCTTCACCGGAGCGGTGGCCGTTGTCATCGGCACAGGTCCTCCCCGATCCGTTGGCTATGGGTTGGCGCTGGTTGCATGGTGCGATGTTAAGAAACGGCTGCGTGCGGTCCGTGAAATTGATGAAGTCGCCTTTCGGGCGCCCGCGGGAACTGTGAGTATGTTCGCGAACGGATCCCTCACAACGGGCCGCGTGCGGGAGGTCTGGGGAATCTCTCCCGATTCAGCGCGGCCTTTGAAACTCGCCGTGCTCGATCCAGCCCGGTCGGACGAGCGTCCAGAAGTCGATCGCCAGCCGCTGCTCGACGAAGGCATAAGGCAGCCAGCCGTAGCCGGCGTCGCCCCACTGGGCACCCCACGAGCTGCGAACCAGCAGCGCCCCGCGTGTGGCGTGGAGCCGGCCATCGTCATAACCGACTGCCACCGCCGCCTGGCCGCCGATCACGTCGTCGAACGTGGGCCGCCAGAGGATCTCCGGTTCCATGGACAAAGACGACGGGACCGGAAACCCGAACGCGCAGGGAAAGCCGGCGTCGAGAAACGATCGCACGGCGTCCAGAGTCTCCGGACCGTCGGCTTCGTCGAGCCGCACATAGCGAATGTCGCGGTATTCGGCGGCAAACCCGTAGTGAAACGCACGCGGCTCTTCGTCGAAGCGGTCCGGCTCGTAGGGCCAGTATTGCTCGGGCGGCATGCCAAAGCGGACGAGAGCTTTCAGCGTGCTCCGCAGATCGGCACCCGCATCGCCCGACAGGCCACTCAATTCGCGGGCCGTCTTGTACAGAAACAGCCGCGACGGTCGCACGATCCGGCCGAACGCCCGCCGTTCATAGTATTCGAGCAGAGCCGTGCAGGCGTGGACGCTGGACGAATTGAGCGGCTGCTGGTCGCGGGCTGGCGCAAAGAATTCGCGAAGGTCGATTGCGGCGCGTCGCCGCCGCCGGCCCGGCTTCTTCGTGTATCGCTCCAGCAGCTCTGCGATCTGGGGTGACGACCGCCGCAGGTCGCGGAAATCCGGCAGGTCCGGACGCCAACCCAAACCTTGGGGAACAAACTCGCGCATCGGCAACACGTCCCGTCGAACCGGAGGCGGGTTCGGACGCGTCGCCACCATACCGCAGAACCGGTATTTTCCCACCGACGCAATGGCGGCGTTCTCCGGGACGCCTACTGCCGACTGCCCTCCGGCGGCGTCAGGAATTCCCAACGCACGCCCTGGCCGGTGCCGTCGCCCATGAACTTCAGCAGCCGGGACTTCTGCTTGCGGTTGAGGCTGCGAATGGTGTCGTGCAGCCTGCGCTGGGAGTCCATCTCGAGTACCGGAGGCAGCGGATCGTCGACGCGCGGGGGCCAGCCTTCTTCCTCGAACGCCGTCAGGATCGTCTCCTGATTGGGGGACGGCAGCTTGTAGACCTTCACCAGCTCGCGGCCGACGCGCAACTCGTGCCGGTCTGGATCCCACTGCGGTTTGACGGGCGGTTCCAGGGACGTGGCGGTCGGGGAAGAGGGCAACACGATCTCGGTGCGACCGTTGCGATGGCCTTTGCCGTTTTCTGCGTAAGGCGTTGCCTCCGCGGTCCGCGGGCGAAGCGAATCGAAGGCTTCCCAAACATCCGCTGTGATGCCCGCTTCCGCGGCCGCCTGGCGCCCGCGCGCGGTCAGCACGAAACTGCTCCGATTCGTGAAGCGGAGATTCCCGGTGGCCCGGAACTGCCGCCCGTCCTCGCCGACGGGGGTGACATCGCGGGCGTGCTCGACAAATCCGGCGAGCACCAGCCAGCGGAGATCGCTATTGGTCAGGCCGAAGCTCCGCAGCGTGGCGATTTCCACCGCGAAGTCCCAGTGGTCGCACTGAAGCTGCTGCGCGTACGCCGCCGATCGCCACAGTTCCTCGAGGGCCGGCAACAGCCGCGGAAAGACGGCCGGAGTCGATGGCTGGACCCGTTCGGCAGTGCTGCCCAACTGGCCGATATGGGCGTCCATGTCCGATCCTTTCGGCTCTGCCGTCGCGCAATCGAAGCGCGACCGCAGCAAGCGGCTTCAAGTGTCCCCACGGAATGCCTGCGGCATTCCGGCTGAAGCCTGCAGGCTGTCGTCGGCGCGCGAAAACGCCCGCCGGAACGGAAGCGCGTCGGCGGGCGTAAGTTAGCATTCGCGCCCTGCCCGACGAACGGCCCCGTCGGCGGGCTCTCCCTAGCCAACCAGGCCGCTGCAAATCGTGCCCAGCGGCAGACAGCCATTGCTGGCATCCCTCACGAAAGTACGACGGTACCGCCGCGATAGTGAGTTGTCAAGGTGCGAAGAATAGACTGTGAATTCCGGCTGAAGAGCATGCCGTAACCGGCGCAAAGGCGCGAAGGCGCAAAGGAAACGCAAAGGCTCAGACGGCGCGGATGGGGTCGAAAACGTTGAAGGTCGAAAGGTCGAAAGGGCCGGAGATGCAGTGCGCGCGGTCAGCCGGCGGAAGCTGCCTTTCCAGCCCGGCGGGAGCTGTTTTTCTGGCCCTTTCGACCTTCGACCCTTTCGACTTTCGACCCCTTGTCTCGGGAAACCTCCCGCGGAGGACCATCAGAGCGCCCCTCCAGCGTCGGCAGGCAGCGAGAGCGACGGCGGTTATTCTCCGAATCACAACCGCTCTCGCGCTGACCCTTCGCCTGGAGGTGCACAATGAACGCTGGCGAGCGCAACACGAGTCCATCTTCTCCCGAACTCATCGACATCGCCGCCTTGTGGCGCGGCCGCTGGCTGCTGGTGCTTTCGGTCGCCGCCTCGGTGGGGTTGGGCGCACTCTGGCTCCGCCAGGCGACGCCGCTGTACGAGGCTGAGGCACGGCTGCTCATTCGCGATGAAGGCCCCTTCGAACCGGAACAGCGCCAGAGGGACGACCGCTTCTTCATGGCCACGCAGGCCGAGATCATCCGCAGCCCGGTCACGATTCGCCGCGCGCTCGAATCC
>JAHWKJ010000639.1 GCA_019347905.1 Planctomycetota bacterium | reverse complement strand
AACTACAGCACACCCAGCCTTTGTGTCCACATTTTGGTGCGCCGGCCCTGGGTAGCGGCCGGTGCGGTAGCCGTCCTTGTTGGTGGCCTGGAGCAGCAGGTCGCGATCGCCGCCGGTGCCGCGGAAGTCGGCGATCATGGCCAGTTCCCAGCGTTCGGCGCCGCTTGGCACCGGTGGGCGGGCGGTAGCCTTCTCGCGTCCGCTTGCGCCCTCGACGACGTGCAGCACGCGATCTCGAGTAAGGAAGACGAGCTCCGTCTTCCCGTCGCCGTCGACATCGCCGGCGGCGACGCCCGGGCCGTGGTGTCCCGGCAGGCCCTGGCTTTCGCTTTGCCCGCCGACGACGAGATCGGTTTGCAGGATCCAGAGCTTCTTGCCGTCGTTGGCGTAGACGCCGAGGTGCCCGCGGACGGTGATGAGGAAGTCGGGCCGGCGGTCGTCGTCGACGTCGGCGACGAGCAGTCCGCCCGTGCTGTCTTCGGTGTCCTTCGGCGCGGGGAGTTCCAGCGCAACGACGGTGCGGCGGGGCTCGTCATCGCCGCGTGCGTTCGCAACGGCAGCGAATGGGAGCACAAACGAGAGGGCGAAGATCGACAAGCGCACGAGGTCCGCCTTTCGGTCTTGAAGGCTTGTAGGGTGCGTCGCCCAGCAGGAGCCGCATTATCGGTCCAAAACGGTTCCCTCGACGTGACGGGCCGGCAGCGAATCGTTGCAATGTATCGACGCACCGACATTGGGAATGGAGCGGCGCACCATGGTGCGTCGTGTCTTCTGGTGGTGGTGGATTGTAAGTTGACTACGGACGCGGCTTTTTGGTGCAGGTCCGCTTCCGGTCGGGCGACGCACCCTACGAACTATTACGAACTACGAATCCGGCACGTACAGGAGCAAATCGTCGATCAGCAATTCCGCGCCTTTGTCCGCGGCGAGATGGATTTCATCGACGTGCTCGTCGCGGCTGCGCTCGGGAATTGCAAACTCGAGTGAGGTCTCGGACCAATCGCCCTTCGTGAGGTCAGCGGCTGTTGCGGCGTAAGCGGCGCCGGTGTGGGAATCGACGAGCCGCGCGTCGAGCCGCATGCCGGCGGACAGCCGGTAGCGGAATCGCAGGCGGACCCGTTCTTCGAGCCGGCGCGGGCCCCGGAGGCCGATGCGCAGCTCCGGACGGCCGGTCTCCGGATTGACGACGGCCCGGGCCGCGTCCCACGTTTGCGGTTTTTCGTGCGGCACGATTTCGAACGTGCCGGGCCATTCGCGGCCCTGCTCGCCGGTGTCGAACCAGCCGGTGAACAGGAACCGCCGGGGAAACGGCCGCGCCTCGTCGGCGGGCGCGGCCTCGTAGAGCACGATGTCGTCGATCAGCACTTCGCCGCGCGGGTCGACGTAGAACTGGATATCGTCGATATGCTCGTCCTCCGACAGCGGCCCGCCGCTGCCGTCGGATCGTCGCATCGCCCGCATGTCCACGGCGGCGCTCTGCCACGTATCCTGCGGTAGGTCGTGCACCGAGAGGTAACGGTGATAGCCGTTTGAGAGGCTGAAGAGTTGCACGCGCAGTTTGTCGGTGCCATGCAGCTTGTAGCGGAACGCCAAGCGCGGTTGTTTGCCCATCGGCGGCCCCGGGACCGGGTTGAAGACGACGGCGGAGTAGGCGGTGTCGGTGTTGCCCATCCGGCCGTCGAAGTCCTGCGTCAGGACCGAGCGGCAGGCCCGCCGGCTGCTATCCGGCACATCCCGCGTTTCCAGCGTTCCGACCAGCCACCACGCCACGCCCGCGGGCCCGAGGTGCGATGCGACTTCATCGCCCTCGATGCGGGCCAGCGTAAACTCCTCCGGGTCGGCAGTCAGCGGCATGCGGCCGGGTTCGCGTCCGAGGTGCCCGAGCACGATCCAGTCGCGATAGATCCGCTCGTCGTCTTCCAGCAGATATTCCTCCGGCAGGCGGAATGTGTGCTCGTCGATGGCGAAGTCCTGCGGCCCGAGCTCGCGAGATACTCGCGCAGCACTACCTGCCAGGGATGATCCTGTGGGAGGCGTTCCGCTGCGACCGCATGCGGGAGGGCCGCGGTCGCCAAAGTCAGGCCGATGATTCCGCGAACGAATGTCATAAGGCACCCTGAAAGTGCGCGGGAGCCCGTCCGCAATCGCGACTCAAAAAGGACGGGTGTCGGCAAAGGAATCCGCAACGGCTCGACAGCGCCGGCTGGTCGGGCCACACTGATGAAAACCGCGTCTGTCCGGGAAAGCAAGTGTCACGGAGAGCCCCAGCATGAAACCTGTCGGAATGCTGTTCGCGATCCTCTGGCTGCACTGCGTCTGTGTGGTCGAATCGTCTGCCGCCGGTCGAGTGCAGCCGAATCACAGGCCGAACATCGTCGTCGTTCTCGCCGACGATCTCGGCTTCGGCGATGTCTCCTGCTACAACCCGCGGTCCAAAATCGCCACGCCGCACGTGGACCGGCTGGCTGCCGAAGGCCTGCGGTTCACCGACGCGCACACGCCTTCGGCCGTTTGTACGCCGACGCGCTATGGCCTGCTCACGGGGCGCTACTGTTGGCGCACGCGGTTGAAGTACCGGGTGCTGGATGGCTTCGATCCGCCGCTGATCGAGCCGGACCAGCCGACGGTGGCCTCGCTGCTCAAGCAGCATGGCTACGCGACGGGGTGCGTCGGCAAGTGGCACCTGGGACTCCAGTGGACGGACACGAATGGGGAGCACGTGCCCGCCGTTCCGCTGGACCGCCGGCAGCCTCCGCGTCCGGGCCATGACGTGGACTTCACCCGGCCCTTTACCGGCGGACCGCTCGCGGTCGGGTTCGAGCATTACTTTGGCATCTCGGCGTCGCTCAACATGTCGCCCTTCTGCTTCCTCGAAGGCGACGGCGTCCTGCGGCTGCCCGTGCTGTTCCAGGAGAGGATGCGGGACGCGAATTTCATGGCGGTGGACGAAGGCGTGCGTTCGCCGGATTTCACCATCCACGGCGTTCTGCCCCGACTTGCGGGAGAAGCGGTAGCCTTCATCGACAGCCACGCCGCCGATCGCGACTCAGACGATGGCCGCGTCGCAAAGCCGTTCTTCCTCTACGTCCCGCTGACGGCCCCGCATCTGCCGGTGGTCACCAACTCGGAGTATCGCGGCAAGAGCGAGGCGGGCGCGTATGGCGACTTTGTGGTTGAGACGGACGCCGTGCTCGGCGCCATTCTCGAAGCGCTCGACCGCGGCGGGCTGGCAGACAACACGCTCGTCATCTTCACGTCCGACAACGGCGGCCTCTACCACCATTGGGAGGCCCGCGAGACCGACGACCTCAAGCACTACAAGATCAGCGGCCGCGGCGAGCACATCCGCGAGTTCGGGCATCAGGGGAACG